>JBECLA010000143.1:0-2506 GCA_040235565.1 Thiohalomonadales bacterium
AGCCGGTGCACTTGCTCGGTCTGGTATCGGATGGCGGGGTGCATAGTCATCTGCGCCATCTCAAGGCATTAATCCATCTGTGCAAGCAGCACAACGTCATTCCCCTGCTGCACATGATTACCGATGGGCGGGATACACCACCCCACTCGGCCCTGAACTATTTGCCGGAGGTTGAGGCAGAACTGCATAAGGCCAATGGTGCCATTGCCAGCATCATGGGCCGGTATTACGCCATGGATCGGGACAAACGCTGGGACCGTACCGAACTGGCCTGGCGGGCTCTGGTCATGGGCAAGGGTCAACGTGCCTATTCGGCGGAAACTGCCATCAAAAGCGCCTATGCCGCCGGTGACGGTGACGAATTCATTCGTCCCATTCTGTTACCCAGTGCGCAGAATATCGAGGCGGGTGATCCGGTTATCATGTTCAATTTCCGCAAGGATCGGCCACGGCAGATCGTCAGCGCCCTGGGATGCAAAGACTTCAGCGGCTTTGACCGTGGCGATACCGGTCTGGCTGCAGTGACCTGCATGATGCCTTATGACAAGACATATAATCTGCCTTACGCCTTCAGTCCCGAGCATCCCGAAATCACTCTGGGACAGGTTATCAGCGACGCCGGTCTGAACCAGTTCCACTGCGCTGAAACCGAGAAATATGCCCATGTCACCTACTTCTTTAACGGCGGGCGGGCGGAACCCTTTGCCGGAGAAAACCAGTTACTGATCCCCTCGCCCCAGGTTGCCACCTACGACCAGAAACCGGAAATGAGTGCCAGGGAAGTGGCCAGCGGCGTGATTGAGGCTATCGAAAGTGAAAAGTACGGTTTCATCGTGGTCAATTTCGCCAATGGCGATATGGTCGGTCACACGGCGGTTCAGGATGCGGTGATTAACGCCGTCGAAGCGCTGGACCAGGAAGTGGGCCGCGTCCTGGACGCTGCGGTCAAGGCGGATTATTCCGTCATCCTCACGGCAGACCACGGCAATTGTGAGGAAATGGTTGATCCGGTGACCAAGACACCCCACACGCAACATACCACCTATCCGGTTCCCTGCCTGATCATCGATGAACAGCAATGGCAACTCTCCTGCGCGGGCGGGCTGGCGAATATCGCCCCCACCGTGCTGGATCTCATGGGACTCAATATCCCGGCCGGTATGCATGCCACCTCGTTGCTGTTGAAAGCCCTGCCGGGGGAAAACAAAAAAGAAAACATGAAAGGCGCCGCCTGAAACTGTCCGGCGTGAACTGATGCTGCCGCTGATTCCTTCTCCAGCTCCCTGCTGCCAGACCGGTTGGCATATTATCCAGCGATAACCGTTTCGTCGTCTGGCCCTAGGACATGGACGCATGCAGCCGGATCTCGGCACGCCGTCGCCTGACACACTCCTCCAGTTGCTGGCGGGTCGCATCAAACGCATCACGAATCGCCACATAGATATCTTCATGGGCGTGTGGTTGCGCCGGGTCACACGACAGGATTAACTCCCCACCCGTCAGCGTGAGGCCTATTTTCACCTGGTACAACCCCCCGTGATGACGCGGCTCGGATGGCGCTTCGATGGTGATACGGCAACAGGTGATGTGTTCTGCAAACTGCTCAAGTCTGTGGCATCGCTCCCTGATTCTCGCTTCCACTGCATTCGACGCCTCCATGTGCCGAAAGCTAATCTGTAAAGGTACTTGCATTATTGCCCCCCTGCTTAAGCACCCGAGTCAACTTCACGTGAAATATGTATTGAGATAAGCGCTTCTTACCTCCCCTGTTAACCACAAATGCATTGAGTGTAGTCGCTCCCGTGCCGTTTTTCACGACGCCATGAAATGCCATAAAAAATCAACGATGTAGGGCCAGAAACGGGATCATACTTTTTGGTGATCTCCAGCCGCAATACGGCTGGACAGCTGGCACAAGAACCTTCTCGAGAGCGTTTCTTTGATCTGGGGCATAAAAAAGCCACCCCAAAGCAACTATGTTTATTATAGATAGTGGTTGTTGCATCAGCCGCCTGAAAACACGACTGAAATCACAAAATGAGGCAAAAGCTATGACGACTGCACAAACTCCGATCGCCGTGGGGGCGCCGGATCCTGAACATAAAACCTCTCCCATTCTGGATGAATATGACGAGGATTTTCCGATCCTGGCCCAACAAATTGAGGAACTGCCAGCGTGTTATTTCAATAGCGTTGCTTACAAATCTGGCACCTTTGTTTGCAGTGGTAGTGGTGAATTACTTCGCTGCGAGAAAGGTATCTGGGTACAGGAAGGGTCCTGTGATCCGGACAATCCCTGATCACCGGCTGCGCGGGGTCTTCAGGTCAAGTATCATCCTTCTGCATGTTGTTGACTGGAGGAAAACTTCAACGACAAGACATCATGCAAACCATTCAGGAGTTAATCAATCGTATTCACTGGGATGCCGAATTTTCCAAAGGGGTATTTGAAATCAGTTTTTTTGATCGTCTTCAAAAACGGACTGTGCGCCTGCCCTTTGATCGC
>JBECLA010000003.1:0-3456 GCA_040235565.1 Thiohalomonadales bacterium
CCAGGGGGCCGGTGGCCAGAAACCGTTGCCAGGCGGTTTCCTGATGAAACAGTTCCGGCTTCACCCAGGTCACCACGGCAACCTGATCATAATCCCACCCTTTCACACTGATGCCCGCCTGTTGCCGTACCCAGGAACGGGCACCATCCGCACCCACCAGTAACGATGCCGGTAATTCCGTTCCGTCTTCCAGCATCAGGCAGGCCATCGAATCCAGACTCAGGGCTGTTGACTGTTTCGGCCAGAATGTTGTGACGTTCTTTTCGTCCGCCAGACGAGAATGCAAGCCTTTAATGATGACCCGGTTCTCAATGATATGCCCCAGATCCGGTTCCCCGATTTCGGCACTGTCAAAATGAATCACGCCATCCCCGGCGGCATCCCAGACGTGCATATCACGATACGGGCTGACACGTTCGGCCTGCATCCCGGACCAGGCACCGAGCGATGCAAACACCTGTTGGGAAGCCCGGGTAATCGCGCTGACCCGGATATCATACCCCTCCTCCGGCCATGTCAGTTGCGGGGCGCGGGCATCCACCAACGCCACCTTGAAGTCATGCTGACCCAGGGCGAGGGCCAGGGCCGCGCCCACCATCCCGGCACCCACCACGATGACGTCATATTGCGGTTGGCTCACAGGCGCAACCCTCGTGCCAGTCGCGGCAGTTTACCTCCCAGCCCCATGGCATGCCGTGCCAGGGCGTGCTTCACCGGCGGCAGAATATCGATCAGGGTAAGGCCGATATTGCGCGCCAGAGCCAGGGGTGGAAAGGTGGTGGAAAAAGTCCGCACCAACCCATCGGTAAACAACGCGGTTTCCAACTGATCCCGCCGCCGCCATCTGGCGTACTCCCGTAACAAACTCAGGTCACCGGGATCCTGTCCACGTTTGACGCCATCCAGAACGACTTGCGCCAGAACTGCGACATCACGCAGCCCCAGGTTGAAACCCTGTCCGGCAACCGGATGCAGGGTATGGGCCGCATTGCCAATGATCGCCAGTCGCTGACGCACATGCTCACGACTTTGCATCCAGCCCAGGGGATACACCGAGCGTTCCCCGACCTTCACCGGGCGACCGGCGCGATCGCCGATACGTTGCTGCAATTGCGTCAAAAATGCGGCCTCATCCAGTTGCAATACCTGATCGCGCTCGACACTCTTCACCGTCCATACCAGGGCAAAGACATTTTCCTTGCCTGCCGGATCACGACTGGGCAACAGGGCCATCGGCCCGGAAGCGGTAAAGCGTTCATAGGCCACGCCCTGATGAGGCCGGTCCATCGCGACATTGGCAATCACCGCGTGCTGGTCATAGCCCATGCGAAATGTCTTGATCCCGAGCAACTGGCGCGTGAAAGAATTACCGCCGTCAGCGGCCACCAGCAATCGCGCCGTCAGGCGACGAAGTTTTGTGTTCTCGCTGATCTCCACACTGGCTCGCGTGGCATCGAGATCGATCTGTGTCACCCGTGCCGGACAAAGGAATTGCACATTGCCAAAGCTTCGCATCCGTTCATGTAATACCCGACCCAGCAGGCGTGTTTCCGCGACATAGCCCAACGCATCCACCCCTTCGCCCTGGCTATCGAGATGACTGGAACCGGCATGGCCACGATCTGACACATGGATGCGTCGAATCGGGGTAACGCCACCATCAGCGATGGCCTGCCAGAGCCCCAGACTGTCAAAAATGCGGCGTGTGCCGTACGCCAACGCCAGGGTCCGCGCATCAAAGCTGGGCTGATTTGAGGATTCGAATGGTGTAGCTTCAATTACACCGATTTTCAGCGGACTGTCGCCCAGGGCACAGGCCAGGCTGGCGCCGACCATACCGCCGCCAATGATCAGGACATCAAAATCGATATTGTCAGGCGATGCGCTCATATTCGCCTGAAGCCATCAGGGCTTCCACATCATCCGGGTGTTTTGGCGCACCCTCGGTCAACACCTCACACCCGTCTTTGGTGACCAACACATCGTCCTCGATCCGAATCCCGATGTTCCACCACTTCTTGGCCACCTTGTTGTTACCTTCCGCCACATAAATTCCCGGTTCCACTGTCAGGGTCATACCCGGTTCCAGCAGCCGCCACTCATCGGCCACCTTGTAATCACCCACATCATGCACATCCATACCCAACCAATGGCCGGTGCGGTGCATGTAAAATTGTTTATAGGCTTCTTTTTCGATCAGTTTTGTTACCGAGCCTTTCAGCAGACCCAGCGACACCATCCCCTGGGTCAATACCCTGACTGCCGCCTCATGCGGATCATTCCAGTGATTACCCGGCTTGACCGCTTCGATCGCGGCATGCTGGGCATCGAGTACCAGTTCGTACAGACTGCGTTGGGCACGACTGTACTTGCCATTGACCGGAAAGGTTCGTGAGATGTCAGCCGCGTAACAGTCGTACTCGGCGCCCGCATCGATTAACAGCAAGTCGCCGTTCTTCAGGGTCGCACTGTTTTCCACATAATGCAGAATACAGCCATTCTTGCCGCCACCGACAATCGAGGCATACGCGGAGGAAACCGCCCCTTCAAGCATAAAGGTATGCAGCATCTCGGCTTCAATCTGGTATTCCTTCATCCCGGGGCGACACACCTGCATGGCGCGACGATGGGCATTTACGGATATCGCTGCCGCCCGGCGCATGGCATTCAGTTCCGCGCTGCTCTTGTATAGCCGCATCTCATGCAACAGATGATCCAGCGAGACAAATTCACCCGGGGTATGGATGCCGGCACGTGCCTGTTTGCGAAGTCGATTGACCCAACCGATCAGGCGTTGATCGAAGTCAGGATGGGCCCCCATGGTGTAGAAAACCCGTACCTTGTCTTCCAGCAAGCCCGGTAAAATATCGTCGATATCGGTGATAGGGAAGGAATCATCCGCATCATATTCATTGACGGCACCTTCCTGTCCGGCCCGCGGTCCGTTCCAGGTTTCCATTTCCTTATCGTTTTCACGACAAAACAGGATGTACTCCCCATGAGCCCGGCCAGGCACGAGAACAGCGACCGATTCGGGTTCCGGAAACCCGGTCAAATAGTGGAAATCGCTGTCTTGCCGGTACTTGTACTCCACATCACGATTGCGCAACCGCACCGGTGCCGCGGGCAAAATGGCCACGGACTTTTCCCCCATCATCTCCATCAGATGCTTGCGCCGGCGGGTGAACTCTTTCGGACTCATAATCGCATTATGCCAGAAATCATTCTGCCTATATTAATAAGGTGTGTTAATGAATCCGGGTGCCGGGTGGTACCGTTTCAACTTGCTCTTGCCCACGCATTTCGTCATGGAATAATTGCACCCCAACCCGCACATATTCCACCAGTTCCATATAGGCCGCCTCGTCCTGTTCCTCGTCATCCAGTTCAAAACTTTCAGCCTGAGAAATATTCAGCAAATCCTTCACAATCTCCGGGAGTTCGCCCGGTAATTTT
>JBECLA010000074.1:0-2801 GCA_040235565.1 Thiohalomonadales bacterium
ACTGAATTCCGAAGATTCAGTCAAGCCGATTTCTGAATCCGTATAGTCATCCATCGCATAATCGATATTCAGTCCAATAGTAAGATTCTCCTTGTATGGCAAGAAACTGACATGCATCTTACCCAACAACCGATCCCTGTCGGCCATATTGTATTTTCTCATTAAAGGATTTTCGGGCGGATCAATTTCAGGCACAGGTGTATAATTCGATACATCCCTCACGCCACGGGCGAGTTTGACAATCAAATCCGTATCCAGGGCCCGAACGGTGGCCGTTCCCCAGACCGTGTTTTCCTTGGTTTTGTCAACTGCCTGGTATGTCCGTTCTATCGCGTCATAATCATAACCAAATGCCAGTTTGGTACTTCTCACCAGACGATAATCCGCACTGATTTTAAAATCATTCTCGGTAAAACTGTAAGGCAGTGTAGTACGCGGACCGTTAACCGCGATATCAGTCGAGACCCAGCTATCGAAGGTCAATTGGGGTGTTTTATTGTCATGATCGTTATAGGTGTAAGCGGCATGCAAGTGCCATTTCTCGGAGATCGCAGAAACCAGTTTGAGGTTTGCTGTCAAGGTATCAACTACGCCGTTCAAGGAATTGCTGGGTAGCGGATTAACGACGAGACCGGGATTAGTTGTATAAGGAAGAAAAGGTTCATTTTGTTCCATACGGCCCATGGCCACTTCGGCACTGGCAAGGGTTTCATCAGTAATATGAAACCCGCCTGAGAAAACAAGCTGATTAAATTGATTATCCGGCGCCAGAGCCAGCTGTCCGCTATCAGCACCGAACGCCGAAGTGTAGGCATTATCCCAGGTCAGTGAATCGTTGTTATTCTTGAAAAATGACCCGTAATAGGCCAACGAGGTTTGTACTTTCTCACTATTATAGAAAACCGAAGCATCAACCTGATCGGTGGCGTAATCGATCGGCTTGATCAACTGAGCAGCATCAAAAAAGAATGCACCCGCCGTTGCGATTTGACCATCTTTCTCCTCATGCCGGTATTTGAGTTTGTATTCCCACTTCGGTTTAGGGATAAAATCCACGCCCAGATCAAGGCGCTCGCGTTTGGTCTTGAGGTCGACCTGACGCAGACTTGACGCCAATTCGGTCATACCCGCCGTGGTAGGTGCGCGTACCCAGCCTGCCGGTAAAGTTAATGAATCGCTACCAACACCCAGATACGGTGTCTGCCCAGTTTCTGAGATGTAATGTGGAATTTCGTCGTAACGTAGAAACAGCTTGTATTTGCCTTGTCTGCCTCCTTCAATCCCTATGGTGCGTTTTTCCAGGCCCAGATCCCTAATAAACAAATCCATATAATACGCATCTTCATCACGATAAATTGCAGTCGCATTACCGATGAAGTAGGCACCTTTTTCGAACAGGCCGTTATATTCACCAAATTTAAAAGAATCATCGGAAACATAACCCGCACCCACCTCAACTTCGCCACTGAAGCCTTCTTCAAACTCGCAGTACTTGCATTTCCACTTTGAGGTGTCGATGTTCGCCTCTTCGGCAGTCGCTGGCGGAACATCTGCACCTATCGCAACGTTCACATAGAAAGTCAACGTCGTGACAATGAACACACTTGTTACTGCCTTGTTATTTTTAACCGCCTTCATGAGCGTCGTCTCTGTGCTACAACGTTCTCCAATCAGTTTACCAAGGTATTAATAATCACCTGTTAGCGTAACGGCTTCACGCCGGAAGGATGATTCGAACCGTGCACTTGCGAATGACAATTCATACAGGATCCTCCCAGCAAGAAGCCTGAAGGTGTACCACCCGGCAAGCCACTCGTCGTATAGGCGATGCTGGGGTGACCCATCTGGGAATGACATTGCTGACAAAGAAGTGGTGGTCGCTTCTTCAATAGTGCAGGATTAACCGAGCCGTGTGGTTTGTGGCAGATGGAACAATCTTCGGATACCGGGGCATGTTCCCATGCGAAGGGTCCGCGCTTCTCTGCATGGCAGGCATAACAGGTTTGATTAAGGGTCGATCTAACCATCAGCCGTTTGGCTGCCGAGCCGTGGGTATTGTGACATTCTGTGCAGGCCATCTGGCCAAAACGCACCGGGTGCACGGAGGGCATAAAAAATTCTTCGCGCTGCTTCTTGTGACACTGGAAACAGACATCCGGCTGGGTTTGATCCGTAAGCGCAGGATCCCTGGCGGTGTGAATTCTGTGGCAACTGGCACAGGCGATATCCGCACCTTCATGTGTGCTGCCTTTCCTTCCCATATGCTGATCGTCATGATGACAGGTCAGGCACATACTGTTCTGTTTCTCGACCGGTTCATCTGACTTGAGCCCAAAATTCAATATCGGCGGCCGCTTTTGTCCCGGTCGAACCCGACCGACATGCCCTCCTCTCTCTAAGGCCTCTTTCATCGCCGCCGCCCCGGCCACGCCCGGACCATGACAGGCTTCACACTGCAGTTGCGCAAACGGTGAACGTTTATCCCCTTGTTGGCCATGTTTGGTTTTGAAGATGTCGAAAACCGGATAATCGGCATCTTCATCATGACATTTGATGCAGGTGTCGGCACCCTTTTCCGTGAAGACTCCTGCCCGCATATCTTCAATGGCCGTCGTTTCTCTTGTGACCATCGGGGGTTCTTCCTGTTGTGGCTTCTTTTCCTGTTCTGCCCCGGATGCCGACCCAAAGGCAATCCAGAACAGGAAGGCCAGCAGGTGTAACGCCGTAAATTTAGAAGTCATATTCTGGGTCACTGATTCTTTCATGCGGTGATTGGCTTTTCAGGCGTGAACCGGGGTACT
>JBECLA010000087.1:0-54132 GCA_040235565.1 Thiohalomonadales bacterium
CCTTCCCCTTCCTCACGGGAAATGATCATCTTGAAATGCGGGCGGGGGCGTAAATGCCGTCCGACCTTGAGCAACATGATATCGTCCAGCTGGTAGTTTCGGGTGGAACGGTGCTGCCACATATCCACCAGCTTTTGTGAATACGCCTGGTCGGTCAGAAAACAACACCCACCGGCAGGGGTGGCGTAGTCCGTAAAACCGTAGGACCGGGCGAGCGCCATTTGCGGTTTGCGACTGCGTCCGCTGAAGTCATACAGCCTGTCACGGCTGACCCATCCCTCACGCTCCGGCAGGGTAGGGGGCAGATGTTTGGCACACAGTGGCCGCAACAGTAAATCACCCGCGCCGGATTCACGCTGGACCACCGGCATGGTGTCCTTGCGCTGCGACATGGGCCGTTGCCCCATCACTTCACCGGTAATAATGAAATCAAACCCGTTGGCCTGGATCCATTCATGGGCCTTGCGCACCATGAAGCCTTTGCAGTCGAGACACGGATTCATATTCTGGCCATAACCATGTTTCGGGTGCAGCAACACATCCTTGTACTCCTCGATCACGTCCACAATATGTAACTTGATACCCAGCTGCTCCGCGACCCAGAGGGCATTATTGCGTTTGGGTTTTTTGCGATCCTTGTTGCGAATGGCGTGGGTATGCCCTTCGACACAAAACCCGGTAAAAAAATTGATGCCCTCCACATGGACGCCCTGTTCCATGATAACCCTGGTGGCTAACATGGAATCGAGGCCCCCGGAAATCAGAGACACCGCCTTGTGTTGCATTGACATGGATTTACGACCGGAATTCAAAGCTGTGACAGGAAACCCCTAGGATAGCAAATCCGGCCCGGACTGGACATGGCGGGCATTACCGACGGGTTTAATGGCGGGTGGTTTTTTGTTTGCGATCCAGCATCACTGGCTGACCACTGGTCTGGCGCACCACTTCAGCATACGCCTGGCGGCTGGCGGTGTCCTGCCACAGCTCATAGGCCTGGACAGGTAACAGGCCGGTGGTCTGCTGGCCCAGCACTCGAATCGCCTGCAGGGTATCCATGGCGGCGACAAATTCCGCCGCCAGATGGGCGAACAGATCCGCGGTCTTGCTCAGGCTTTCTGCCAGATTCTGATAGGCGCTGCGCCCCAGGCGAACATAATAGCTCACCCGCACCCGGCGCCTTTCCGCGCGGCGGGGAAACAGGCCCGAATAAAGCAAACATTGATCCCCCACATCTCGCAGGGCTTCGCTACGCTGGGGCTGGGAATGTTGAAACGCCTCCAGAAAATCGAGGGCCAAAATTCGCTGCGTCATCTCCGGCCGTCGCAAGTACCGCATCAAGGTGAAGACCAGGTAACTTTCCAGTTCCTCATCCAGCTGCACCCCTGCAAGGCTTCCCGCTTCTGCTACCAGGGTTTGCCATTGGGAGATGTTTCCCGGTTGTTCCAGGATTCTGCGCATATCGCTACTCTCCTGTTCTGCCAACGCATCAGCAGGTTGCTTCAGACCACTAAGGGCTAAACCTATACTGATAGTAAACGCGTAATCACTCCGCTGAACAAGCTTGTTATTCCAAAAATTTGTGTTCTCACAAAGACTTCCGGCCTTCCTCAAGTCATTAATGCGTCTTGAGGCACAGGAAACAGGACGTCAGCAACGACCGCCGCTATAATGTGCGCTCTTTTTGGTACAGCAAGAGAAGGCAACAGATTGAGTCCCAAAACGCACAAACCCGATGTCTCGACCTTTCAGGGACTGATCCTCGCCCTGCAGCAATATTGGGCGGAACGCGGCTGCGTCATCATGCAACCCTACGACATGGAAATGGGCGCCGGCACCTTCCACACGGCAACCTATATTCGTGCCATCGGCCCGGAACCCTGGGCCGCGGCCTATGTGCAGCCGTCACGTCGACCGACGGATGGTCGCTATGGTGAAAACCCCAACCGCCTGCAACACTATTATCAGTTTCAGGTGGTGATCAAACCCTCACCACTCGATATCCAGGACCTGTATCTGGATTCCCTCAAAATGCTGGGGCTGGATCCCCTGGAGCATGATATCCGGTTTGTGGAAGACAACTGGGAGTCACCCACTCTGGGAGCATGGGGCCTGGGCTGGGAAGTCTGGCTAAACGGCATGGAAGTCACCCAGTTTACCTATTTCCAGCAGGTGGGGGGACTGGATTGCCGCCCGGTCACCGGTGAAATTACCTATGGCCTGGAGCGGATTGCCATGTACCTGCAGGGCGTTGCCAGCGTGTTTGATCTGGTATGGGCCGATGGCCCCCTGGGCCGTATCACCTACGGCGATGTGTATCACCAGAATGAGGTGGAACAATCCGCGTATAACTTTGAACACGCGGATGTGAATTTTCTGTTCCAGCAATTTGACCACTGTGAAGCCGAAAGTCAGAAACTGATCGCGGCCGCCCTGCCGTTACCCGCATACGAACAGGTCCTCAAGGCCTCACACACGTTTAATTTGCTGGATGCCAGGCATGCCATTTCCGTGACCGAGCGCCAGCGCTTTATCCTGCGAGTGCGCAATCTGGCCCGGGCCGTGGCGGAAAGCTATTACGCCTCGCGCGAAGCACTGGGCTTTCCCATGTTGCAGAGCGCGCGCAAGGAGGCTGCTTCATGAGCAAGGATTTGCTGATCGAAATCGGTACCGAAGAGCTGCCTCCCAAGGCGCTGAAGAAACTGTCGCAGGCATTCCTGCTTGGCGTCAAGAACGGACTGGAAAAGGCAGAGCTAACGACTGGTGACATCACACCGTTTGCTTCACCCCGTCGCCTCGCCCTGCTGGTCAGGAATCTGGCCGAGCAAACGCCGCACAAAATCATCGAACGTCGGGGTCCGGCCTTACAGGCCGCCTACGGTGAAGACGGCTGTCCCACCCAGGCGGCGACTGGGTTTGCCCGTTCCTGTGGGGTCGAGGTCGAAGATCTCGACAAGCTGGAAACCGATAAGGGCAGCTGGCTGAGGTACAAAACCGAGCAGCCCGGCCAGGCCACCACTGAACTGATACCCCAGCTGGTTTCTGCTGCACTGGAGGCACTGCCGATCCCCAAACGGATGCGCTGGGGTGATCTGGAGGCCCAGTTTGTTCGACCGGTGCACTGGCTGGTGCTGTTATTCGGCGACACCGTGATTGATGCCGAATTGCTCAGCGTCAGGGCAGGGCGCACCAGCTATGGCCACCGCTTCCACCATCCCGAGGCAATCGAAATTCCTGTCCCGTCGGAATACGAGGTCTTGCTGGAAAGTGAAGGCAAGGTGATCGCCGATTTTGAGCGGCGCGCCACCACGGTCCGGGCGCAAGTCGAGTCGCTGGCGATGGAACTCAAAGGGCAGGCAGTCATTGATCCCGCCTTGCTGGAGGAGGTGACCGCCATGGTCGAATGGCCTGTCGCCGTGGCTGGCCAGTTTGAAGAACGCTTTCTCGCCGTGCCGCAGGAAGCACTGATCTCCACCATGGCCGCTAACCAGAAATATTTCCATCTGGTGGATCAGCAACACAAACTCATGCCGTACTTCATTACCATCAGCAATATTGAAAGCCGGAACGAAGCCAGGGTCAGGGAAGGAAATGAACGGGTGATTCGCCCCCGTTTCGCCGATGCGGAATTTTTCTGGAACCAGGATCGCAAACAACGGCTCGATACCCGCCTTGAGCAACTCAAATCCGTCGTCTTTCAACAACAACTGGGCACGCTGTTTGACAAGACCCAACGGGTCGCCCAGCTGGCCGCCAGCATTGCCACCCAGCTCGGGGCAGACAAGCAACAGGCCGTACGGGCAGCGGAACTCAGCAAGTGCGATCTTCTCACCGAGATGGTCGGTGAGTTTCCCAACCTGCAGGGGGTCATGGGGCGCTATTATGCCCAGCATGATGGTGAAGTCGCTGCCGTTGCCGACGCCATCGACCAGCATTACCGACCGCGCTTTTCCGGTGATGTTTTGCCGCAAGGACCCGTCAGCCAGGCCGTCGCGCTGGCCGATCGGCTAGACACTCTGCTGGGGATCTTTGCCATTGGCCAGTTGCCTACCGGGGACAAGGATCCCTATGCCTTACGCCGCGCCGCGCTGGGCGTCTTGCGGATCATGATTGAGAACAATCTGGATCTGGATTTACACCAGCTACTCTCCCTGGCCGCACACCATTATGATGCTGTAGTGAAAGCGGACAAAGCTGTTGACGCGGTCATGGATTTCATTCTGGATCGCCTGCGCGCCTATTATCAGGAACAGGGCATACGTCTGGATGTACTTGACGCGGTGACGGCCCTGAAACCGGTGCGTCCGGTCGATATCAACAGGCGCATTCAGGCGGTCAATGTCTTCCGCCAATTGCCCGAGGCTGAAAGCCTTGCGGCGGCGAACAAACGCAGCGGCAACATTCTGAAAAAAATCGAGGGGACCTTGCCCGCCACCATTAACCCTGAATTGTTGACTGAAACCGCGGAACAAAACCTCTATAAGGCCCTGACAAGGTTAACCGATCAGGTCCGACCCATGCTGGCCGACGGTAACTATGAGCCCGCATTACAGCAGCTCGCCGATCTCCGCCAGCCGGTCGACCTTTTCTTTGATGACGTTATGGTAATGGTCGATGACACGCAACTGCGGGATAACCGCATCGCCTTGCTGAACCGGCTCCATGGGCTGTTCCTCGAGGTCGCCGACATATCCCGACTCCAGAACTGACCGCACGACCTGTTCGAAGCATTGCCATGCAGATAATTCACTACACCATAGCAGACCTATGAATCACGATTCTTATCAAGCCATGCTCGAAGCCGTGCAGGCTTTTCACGACAAGCATGATTTCAAGCGCACCGGCGGCGAAGAACTGACCTATCGGATTGCCCTGATGGCCGAGGAGCTGGGCGAGATTTCTTCCTGTGTTACCAAGGGCAAGGACAAGCAGGCGCTGGCCGAAGAGGTGGCGGATCTGTTTATTCTGTTAATCGGCACCGCCATTGCCGCAGACTTTGATCTCAATGCCGCCTTCTGGGCCAAAATGGACAAAATCATGCAGCGCGAATCGAAAATGGTGAATGGCCGCATTCGTGTGTCTGAATTTCGTGACTAGCACAAGCCGTTAGAAACTGTCGTAATTCACTTGCCATGAAACTCATCATTCTGGATCGAGACGGGGTGATCAATGAAGACTCGGACGCGTATATCAAATCGCCCGAGGAGTTCATTCCCTTGCCGGGTAGCCTGGAGGCCATTGCCCGACTGAAACAGGCAGGTTATACCGTTGCCATCGCCACCAACCAGTCCGGCATTGCGCGCGGCTACTACGATGAAACCACGCTTGCCGCCATGCATGAAAAGCTGGCGCGATTGCTTGCTCAGCATGGTGGTGCGATTGATTACATCGCCTATTGTCCTCATGGACCAGATGACCATTGTTCCTGTCGTAAACCGTTGCCGGGCCTGTTAAATGAAATCAGCGAACACTTCAAAACCGATCTGGATAATGTTCCCATGATTGGCGACTCCCTGCGTGACATCCAGGCCGCCCGCAGTGTGGGGGGCGATCCGGTTCTGGTTCAAACCGGCAAAGGCGCGCGTACCCTCGATACAGCATCGGCGGAACTGCAACATGTCCCCGTCTATGCAAACCTGGCCAAAGCGGTTGATGCCATACTCGAATCAGCCAAATGAATCTCATGCAATATCTCAAGTCTCTTGTTTTCAGCCTTTTTATGATCATCACCACGATGGTCTTCTCCACCACGGCCTTGTTATTGTTGCCCCTGCCTTTCCGGGTCCGTTATGGCTATGTGCGCTGGTTTGCGGTCTGGAATGTATGGTTACTGAAATCCCTGTGCGGTCTGCGTTACCTGATCGAAGGCCAGGAAAATATCCCCGGCGACACCTCGATTATCTTTTCCAAACATCAATCCACCTGGGAAACCATGGCCCTGCAGTTGATCTTTCCACCGCAAACATTTGTGGTGAAACGCGAACTAATGTGGGTGCCTTTTTTTGGCTGGGGCCTGGCGGTACTCAAACCGATTGCGATCAAGCGCGGCACCGGTCGCAGTGCCATCAAGCAGGTGGTGCGACAGGGGATCGAACGACTCAAGGCCGGCATCTGGGTGGTGATTTTTCCGGAAGGGACGCGGGTCAGACCGGGACAACGCGTTCGCTATAAGCTGGGGGGCGCGATCCTGGCGGCCCAAAGTGGTTACCCGGTCGTACCCGTTGCCCATAATTCCGGCGAATACTGGCCCAAGAAACAATTTCTCAAAAAACCCGGCACCATCCGGATCGTCATCGGCCCCCCCATTGCCGCCAAAGATCGCAAGCCGGAAGAGATCCTGGCCGAGGCCGAAACCTGGATCGAATCCACCATGGACCGGATCAGTCAGTCCCCCGCCAAATAACCTTTATTTAATAGAGTGTAAACTGGCGATCATTTAAACATATTCGATTTTACTGATATACTGCGCGCCCTTTGCTTGCTGCTGCACCCCTGGCTGCGCGACAAGCTCGCGATATTCAATTCAATGTAGAGGCTATTTCCATGCAAGACGGACGCATTACCATCACGCAGTTCATCATTGAAGAACAGCGCCACATTAAAGACGCGACCGGAGACTTTACTTCCCTCCTGAACGATGTCGTGACTGCCTGCAAGGTGATTTCCAATCTGGTAAACCACGGGGCACTGGTGGGGGTCCTGGGCGCCGCCGGGACTGAAAACGTCCAGGGTGAAGACCAGAAGAAAATGGATGTGATTTCCAACGACGTCTTCCTCCAGTCCAATGAATGGGCCGGCCATTTAGCCGCCATGGCGTCAGAAGAAATGGATGAGGTCTATCCCATCCCTGAAAAATACCCGCGCGGTAAGTACTTACTGACATTTGATCCCCTGGACGGATCTTCCAACATTGACGTGAATGTCTCCGTCGGCACAATCTTCTCAATTCTGCGTTGCCCGGGCGAGTGCAAGGCTCATCCCTCTGCCGATGGTTTTCTTCAGCCAGGTACCGAACAGGTCTGTGCCGGCTATGCCCTGTATGGGCCGTCAACCATGATGGTACTGACCACGGGTAACGGTGTGAACGGCTTTACGCTGGATCAAAACATCGGCGAATTTATCCTCACTCATCCCAACATGACGATCCCGGCCGATACCCGTGAATTCGCCATCAATGCCTCGAATATGCGTCACTGGGAAACGCCGGTAAAACGCTACGTCGATGAGTGCCTGGCCGGAAAAGAAGGCCCACGGGAAGATGATTTCAACATGCGCTGGATCGCGTCCATGGTCGCGGAGGTCCATCGCATCCTCACCCGTGGCGGGATCTTCATGTATCCCATTGATGAAAAAATGAAAGCCAAGGGAACGGCCGGCAAATTACGCCTCATGTACGAAGCCAATCCCATGTCCTTCATTATTGAACAAGCAGGTGGGGCCAGCTCGACTGGCCGTGAACGCATCATGGAAATCAAGCCCGGTGATCTGCATCAACGGGTGCCGGTCATTCTGGGCTCAAAAAATGAAGTCGAGCGCGTCGTCGGTTACCACAAGGAAATGGACGCCGACGCAGCGGCTTGAGTCTTGCGTAACAACCTGGCCAATACAGCCCGGCCAAGCCGGGCTTTTTTTATAACAGATTCCGCGGCGCAAACTCCTTGGCCGCGGGCAAGGTCTCACTGTATTTAACGGCGTTGGATAAAATTACGTCAGCGCGGGTGGGACCAAAATAGTCACAGGCACTCATGTAGGCATGATGAATGCAGTGCTGCATGTCGTTGATACTGATGGCTACCTGCAGGTTGTCGGTATACCCCATGATCCAGGAATTCAATCGCTGTCTTTCCACCAGAGAAGATAAGCTGAGTGATACCTGGGTACGCACCGTTTGGCGCAGCTTATTTGTTATCTTGGGGTCAATCGCCTCAAGCTGGCGTAGAAAATTTGACAAAACACTTTCAAACACTTCTGTAGCTGCATTCTTCTGTTCAACAGTCAGTACTTCTTGTGCCTCGGCATTTGCTTCAGCCTGATTACTTGCACTTATCATAATTAGCTAATTCCAGTTTTATTCTCTCTCAACCCAAATGGGTCCTAAACACGTTGCTTGTGTTATTCAATGTCGATTGTTTAGCAAAACTTCATATACACCTTCTTTTTGACATTTCGGTTAAATAAACACATTAATTTTTACCCGCGTGCAATAAATCACCTTGAAATTCCGGATAGGCAACTTCGTAGTGCTCTGTGAAGTCGAGACCACGCTGCTCATCCAGTGTGCTGGCACGCAACCCGATGGTTGATCGAATAATCACAAACATCAACAACGCCAACGGGAACGCCCAGAGGAAGGCTGTTCCTATACCCAGTATCTGGACAATGATCTGATTCAGGTTGAACAGGTCATCTTTTAAAAACATGCCTGCTGCCAGAGTCCCCCATGCGCCCGCAAAGCCATGTACAGGTACCGCGCCTACTACATCATCGAGCCCTAATCTGTCCAGCAGATTACTTCCCGTTACCACCACCACACCCGCAATTAAACCGGTGGCCGCCGCATACATTGGTTCCATTGAGGCACAACCTGCCGTGATCG
Source organism: Thiohalomonadales bacterium (assembly GCA_040235565.1). Classification (GTDB taxonomy): domain Bacteria; phylum Pseudomonadota; class Gammaproteobacteria; order UBA6429; family Thiohalophilaceae; genus JAHEIJ01. The sequence goes on from JBECLA010000087.1 coordinate 8,597, forward strand.
CGACCAGGCCACCGATGCTGCCATTGATGGTATTCGTCAGCAGGATCGGTCTATTAGTCAGCAGCATGGTTAACAGGGCACCGGTCGCGCCTGCCGATGCCGCCAGGTGGGTATTCAGCGCAATCAAACCAATACTGACATCCGCCTGCGCAGTACTGCCAGCATTAAACCCGAACCAGCCCAACCACAGGATAAAACCGCCCAGCGCCACGCTGCTAAGGTTATGTCCGGCGATAAACCGCTTTTCTCCCTGTTCACTATACCGCCCAAGCCGCGGACCCAATACGGTGATACCGGCCAGGGCGACCCAGCCGCCGATGGAGTGTACAACGGTAGAGCCGGCAAAATCGATAAAACCCAATTTATTCAGCCAACCAGCGCCTTCGTAGAGGCTACCCCAAACCCAGCTGCCATAAACCGGATAGATAAAGCCGCAGATAATAACCACGGCAACGAGATAGGCCTGATATCGGGTTCTTTCCGCCATCGCCCCGCTGACTATTGTTACTGCGGTAGCGGCAAACATGGTTTGAAAAAACAGCAGACTATAATCCCAGTGTTCTGCATCCCCTAACAGGAAGTGACTCTCCCCCCACATACCGGTCAGATTAACCCCAAACATCAGTCCATAACCAAACAACCAGAAGACCAGGCTCCCCAGGCAAACATCAATATAATTCTTCATGATGACATTGACCGAATTCTTGGAACGTGACATGCCGCTTTCCAGCAACGCAAACCCGGCCTGCATGAAAAACACCAGGGCCCCTGCCGTGATCAACCACACCGTGTCCATCGCAGCCTGCATTCCCGCAAAGGTTGCTTCAGCTGCACCACCGACTCCTGGTAATAACAACAATCCGATCACGACGCCTGTTTTTTTAATTATTTTCATACTGCCCTCACATAAATTGCACTGGGTTGAGATATAGCAATCTCTATGCCATACAAAACAATGCGAATTATTGTGGGGGTATGGGAAGACTTTGCCTCAAAACAAGGCATCGATACCTGAGTAATGCACTCTTTTAACTCGGCCACAGAGCGTGGTTTTTGGTTTTGTCAGGTGTGCAAAATCAAGTGGAACCGTTTTCGGGCAACTTCCTCATTTCACGCTGTCCATTTGGGTTTTCATTATTTAAGGATTTGCCTCGCCGTACTTGCTATAAACACAGCTGCAACACCGGACAACTATTCCATTCCTGTGTGATCAAATATCCAGGTTGGCAGCGTTAAGAGCGTTATCTTCGATAAATTCCCGTCGCGGCTCGACCTGATCTCCCATCAGGGTGGTAAAGATTTCATCGGCCGCAATGGCGTCCTCGATCTGGACCTGCAGTAAACGTCGCGTCTCAGAATTCAGGGTTGTTTCCCACAGCTGATCCGGGTTCATTTCACCCAATCCTTTGTAGCGTTGAATATGTTGTCCCCGTTTTGATTCTTCCATGAGCCAATCCATCATCTCTTTGAAGGTGGAAATGTCCTGCCTGCGTTCGCCCCGCTGGACCCACGCTCCTTCCTCCAGCAATCCATCCAGTTGCTGGCCCAGGGTTTTAATAGCCGCATATTCACCGGATTCAAAAAAGTCACGTCCCATTAGTTTTTTCACACTGATGCCATGCTGGACCCGGGTGATGTGTGCCACCCAATTCCCGGTTTCCCCTTCCTCTTCCTGCAGCTGAATTGAAATATGCTGTTTACCCGCTTCGCTATCCAGTCCATGCACCAGCCGATCAAACCAGGCCTGAGCCTGATGCTGATCGTCCAGCATGGTTTCTTCCATTGCCGACATGCTGATCATTTTTTCCAGTACCGCTGCCGGGTATCGACGTGATAAGCGCTGGATTGACTCCATAACCAATACATATTGGCGTGCCAGGGCTTCCAGGGCAGCTCCACTCATGGCCGGCGCGGTCGGATTAACATGCAGTTCGGTACCGTCCATTGCCACCTGCAGCAAATAACTGTTCAGCTCTACATCATCTTTCACATACCGTTCCTGTTTGCCTTTTTTGACTTTATACAATGGCGGTTGGGCAATGTAGATGTACCCCTCTTCTATGAGTTCCGGCATCTGCCGGTAGAAAAATGTCAGCAGCAAGGTACGAATATGGGATCCATCCACATCGGCGTCGGTCATGATGATAATGCGGTGATACCGTAACTTATCGATGTTAAATTCATCACGGCCAATCCCGCAGCCTAATGCGGTGATCAGCGTGCCCACTTCCGCTGAGGACAACATCTTGTCAAACCGTGCCTTTTCGACATTCAGGATCTTGCCTTTCAGGGGCAAGATGGCCTGGTAGCGGCGATCCCGCCCCTGCTTGGCGGATCCTCCCGCAGAGTCCCCCTCCACCAGAAATAATTCGGATTGGGACGGATCCTTTTCCTGGCAATCAGCCAATTTACCGGGCAAGCCGGCCACATCAAGCGCACCTTTGCGGCGAGTCATTTCCCGCGCTTTCCGGGCCGCTTCACGCGCCCGGGCGGCATCCACTATTTTGGAGGCAATAGACTTACTATCTGTAGGGTTTTCTAAGAGATAATCACTGAATTTTAACCCCATCAAGGATTCCACCACGCCCTTGACTTCCGAAGACACCAGCTTGTCTTTGGTCTGGGAAGAAAATTTGGGATCCGGGACTTTGACGGACAATACGGCGGTCAGGCCTTCACGGGCATCATCACCGCTGGGTGTCACCTTGGCCTTTTTCCCTAGTCCCTGTTGCTCGATATAGTTATTGAGAGTACGGGTCAAGGCAGCCCGAAAACCGGCCAGGTGTGTGCCACCATCCCGCTGGGGAATGTTGTTGGTAAAACAGAAAATGTTTTCCTGATAGGAATCATTCCATTGCATGGCAACTTCAACGGTGATGCCGTCTTTTTCAGTGTTGATGTAGAAAACATTGTCATGCAGTGGCGTCTTGTTCCGGTTCAAATGCTCGACAAAGGCCTTGATACCGCCCTGGTATTCAAACCGATCCTGCTTGTCTTCACGCTCATCGGACAGCGTAATACAGACCCCGGAATTCAAAAAAGAAAGTTCACGCAGGCGTTTGGCCAAGATGTCAAAATGAAATTCTGTGTCGGTAAAAATGGTTGGACTCGGCTTGAAACGAATTTCGGTACCTTTGCCCTGGGTCTCACCCACCGCCTGCAGATCCCCCTGGGGTTCGCCCATGGCATATTCCTGCTGGTATTTCTTGCCATCACGCCGGATCGTCAATTTCAGGGATTCTGACAAGGCATTGACGACCGAGACCCCGACACCGTGCAAGCCCCCGGAGACTTTATAGGAGTTGTCATCAAATTTACCCCCGGCATGGAGGACCGTCAGAATCACCTCAGCGGCAGAGCGCCCCTCTTCCTCATGATAATCAGTGGGAATGCCCCGCCCATCGTCTTTTACGGTGACGGAGCCATCAGTCTGGATGGTAACCTCTATATTCTTGCAATAGCCGGCCAAGGCTTCATCGATGGAATTATCCACGACCTCGAACACCATGTGGTGTAAACCGGTCCCGTCATCGGTATCGCCGATATACATCCCCGGGCGTTTGCGGACGGCATCCAGCCCCTTTAAGACTTTGATATTCGATGAGGTGTAACTTTTTTGATCACTCATAACGGACTCCAGGAAGGACGCAAAATTATACCACTTCTACTATCTGGCCGTGTTCCACGTGGAACATTTTTTGTGAGGACCAGTCCGCGGTATCAATCAAATCAGCCTCTGTCACGGTAATAAAAAGCTGAGCCCCGGTCTCAGCAAGCAAGGCAAGCAGCTGGGCTCGATGCTCAACGTCCAGTTCAGCAGCAAGATCATCCACCAGAACAATGGATTTTTGCTGCAGACCGGTCTTCAAGTGCGTGATCTGGGCCAGTCGCATGGCACAAACCAGCAATTTTTGCTGTCCCCGGGAAAATTTATCCTGGACCACCACGCCATGTTCAGTAATACGCAAATCGGCCCGATGAGGTCCTTTGCGGGTATAACCCTTTAGCCGATCCTGGTCATAGGAGTCATCCAGGGCCTGCGAATAAGTCTGGTCCTGATTCCAGCCCGGTTGGTACTGGATCTCGAGTTGGACTGCCAGGAGACGCTGAACATAATCTTGCAGATAAGGAAGCAGTTGACCCACATACTGATGACGCATCTGCGTCAGCGTCTCCGCAGCCTGGATCAATTGCCGATCCCAAACACGGATATGTTCGTGGTGTTTGTCCTGGCGCAGTGCGGCATTGCGTTGTTTAAGCAGTCGATTATAGTTTTGCCAGTTTGAATGAAAAAGTGGTTCCACGTGGAACAAACCCCAATCGAGAAATTTGCGTCTTTGAGTGGGGCCTTGTTCTAGTAACCGATGGGATTCAGGATTGATAACTTGCACCGGCAAATAGCTGGCCAACTGGGACGTTTGGTGGACGGTATTCTGATTGATACGAATAACGGAATGATTTGGGCCCCGTTCAAGTCCAAGCTGAACCAGGGTTTGGGTATGATCCTGTTCTATTTTACCAAATACCTGGAGCGAGTCTGCTTGGTACTGGATAACTGAGCGGATATTTGCAGTCCGAAATGATCGACCGTGCGATAACAGATAAATGGCCTCCAGCAGGCTGGTTTTACCACTGGCATTGGCACCGTAAATAAGGTTGAGTCCGCCAGCGGGTTGTATTGAAACATCATACAGGTTTCTGACCCGATGGATATCAACCTGACGTAGTTGCATACGACGTAACGATCAGAGCCTCATTGGCATGATGACATAACGGCTAACTTGATCCGCAACACCATTTATCAAACAACTGTGGTTGGCATCGGTAAACTGGATCTGGACTTGTTCATCTTTAATGGCGGCCAAAGCATCAATAAAGTATGAAACGTTAAAACCGATCTCAAAATCATCTCCCTGGTACTGGACCGAGATCTCTTCTTCAGCCTCTTCCTGTTCAGGATTGTGTACCGTGGCTTTAAGTTGATTATCGGTTAACTGGATCCGCATTCCACGGTATTTTTCATTCGACAAAACCGAAGCACGCGCGAAGGCCTGGTACAAGTCCTGTCGATCACAGGTCACGATCTTGGTGGGCTTGGCTGGTATAACTTGTTGATAATCTGGGAATTTTCCGTCTATTAGCTTGGAGGTGAAAGTAATATCCGGAAGATCAACCTTGATATGATTGTCACCTATTTGCAGTCTTAGCTGGCTGTCACTGTCTTCCAATAAACGCACCAGTTCAGTAACACCTTTTCGGGGGATAATGATTTGGCGAGGGTCCGTAATTTGAATATCGGCAGTCATTTCTGAAATTGCCAATCGATGGCCGTCCGTTGCAACGGCACGTATGCGATTCGGTGTCAGTTCCAGCATCAATCCATTGAGATAATAACGCACATCCTGTTGTGCCATGGAAAACTGTGTCTGTTCCACCAGGCTTTTAAGTACGTGTTGCGAAACCGAGAACTCAAAAGGTGAAGCCAACGGCTCGATATTAGGAAAATCAGACGCCGGCAAGACACTGAGGGTAAAGCGGCTCTTTCCAGATCGAATCAGCGCCTTGTCACCATCGGTGGTAATACTCAGTGCTGCTGCTTCAGGCAGGGCACGACAGATGTCCAGGATTTTACGTGCAGGCAATGTAATTTCGCCATCCTCAGCACCATCCTCAAGACCGATTTTGGCAACCATTTCGACCTCGAGATCCGTGCCGGTTAACGTCAAGGTGTTATTACGACAATTCACCAGGACATTCGACAGAACTGGCAGGGTCTGGCGCCGTTCTACCACGCTGCTGGCAATCTGGAGGGGGCGAAGTAAGGTTTCCCGTTGAATTGAAAGCTTCATGTTTTACCTTGTTTTAATAATATATTATTAAATAAAAGATTATTATTATAACTATTAGTAGTAAAAATAACTGTGGATAAACTATATTTTTCTTTAATTAACAATATCTTGCATATGATAACAAGTTGTATATTAGATCCAGTTTAAGTGTCTGATAAGTTGTGAATGAAATGTGAATAACTTCAGCATTTGAAAATGAGCATGAAAGTCTGACATCTTTTCCACAAGCTATCACCAGGGTTATGAACTTAATGTCCGCAATAAATTGGCGTGGTCTTCTGCCATGCGTTGGTCACCTTCGCGTAATTCATCAATTTTACGGCAAGCATGCAGTACGGTGGTATGGTCGCGACCACCAAAAGCATCGCCGATTTCAGGCAGACTGTGATTGGTCAATTCTTTGCACAAGGCCATCGCGAGCTGGCGTGGCCGTGTAATTGAACGATTACGGCGTTTGGAAAGTAAATCAGCCACCCGAATCTTGTAATATTCTGCGACGGTCTTTTGAATGTTGTCGATGGTGACGAGTTTATCCTGGATGGCGAGAAGATCCCGCAGGGCTTCTTTGGCGAAGTCCAGGGTAATCGGGCGTCCGGTAAACTGGGCATTGGCAATGACCCGCCGGAGCGCCCCTTCCAGTTCGCGAATATTGGAGCGAATGCGTTTGGCGATGAAAAAAGCCACTTCATTGGGCAAGTCCACCCCGGACAACTGGGCTTTCTTCATCAAAATGGCGACCCGTGTCTCCAGCTCCGGCGGTTCGATCGCCACTGGCAGGCCCCAGCCAAAACGGGATTTTAGCCGCTCTTCCAGGCCATCAACTTCTTTCGGGTAACGATCACAAGTCATGATGACCTGCTGCTCACCTTCCAGCAAGGCATTGAAAGTGTGGAAGAATTCTTCCTGGGACCGCTCTTTGCCAGCAAAGAACTGGATATCATCAATCAGCAGGGCATCGACCGACCGATAATAACGTTTGAATTCGTTTATTGTATTGTGTTGCAGGGCTTTCACCATATCAGCCACAAAGCGTTCCGAATGCAGATAAACGACATTCGCATCAGGATGGTGCTGTAAAATCAGATTGCCCACCGCGTGCATGAGATGCGTCTTTCCCAGGCCCACCCCCCCGTAGATGAGCAAGGGGTTATATCCTTTGCCCGGATTTTCCGCGACTTGCATAGATGCGGCGCGTCCAAGCTGGTTGGATTTCCCTTCCACAAAAGAGTCAAAGGTAAAGTTTGGATTGAGGCTGGAGTTACGGCGTAATGGCGTTTTATTGATTGTCGTGGGCGAGGTGGTCTTGGCAACACCGGGAGTTTGACTCCCGACCTCAAGGCGTACCGGAGTCTCAACACCGGAGAGTTGCGAAAGAAGCTCTTGAATTCTTGTTAAAAAGTTTTGATTGATCCAGTCAAGAACAAACTGGTTGGGCGCAAACAACCGGATCTGATCCCCCTGTTGCTCCGGCTGTAACGGACGGATCCAGGTGTTGAATTGCTGCGCGGAGAGCTCTCCTTCAAGCCGATCAAGACATTGATCCCAGAGTGTCTGAGACACGCGTTTCCCCCCACGCATTTGTGCTTGTTGTAAGAATCATTGTCGCCGGTCGGCAGACAAAAGCCGAACGAAGGAGTGTATACCGGTGATAGAAAGTTATCCACACCCTATTTTCTCCGTGAACACCGGGCAAATCCGGTTGATCAGTTGACATCCGGACGGTTCGGCAGTATTGTTGCCGGCCTTTTTTAATGGTTATTGCCGTTCACACAGGTGCCGGTGATTTTTGCAGATAAACAATGGTTTAAGTCATGAAAAGAACGTTCCAGCCAAGCAACCTCAAACGTAAGCGTACCCATGGCTTTCGCGCCCGGATGCGCACCCGTGCCGGCCGTGCCATTATCAATGCACGTCGTGCCAGGGGTCGTAAAAGCCTTAGCGCCTGAGGTTTGATAACGAGGAAAAAGTCCGGACGCTTTACCCGGCTGCAACGGCTCCAAAATTCATCGGAATTCAAAAATGTATTTGATAGTCCGATCAAAGCCGGTATTCCTTACCTCAGTGTGTTTGCACGCGAGAATGGACTGAAACAGGCGCGGCTCGGCTTGGCAGTACCCAAACGGCAAATCAAAACCGCCATAGCCAGGAATCGAATCAAGCGTCTCATTCGAGAAAGTTTCCGTTACAATCAACCACGCTTGGCAGGTTTGGATGTCGTAGTGCTGGTGAGAGCAGGCGCCGCCCGGGTAGCTAATTCCACATTTCGGCAAGATCTGGACATATTGTGGGACAGGCTGGTAAAACAATGCGAAAACTACTCATCTACCTGATCGGCGCATACCGCTACATGATTAGCCCATTTCTCGGCAATAATTGCCGTTTTTACCCCAGTTGTTCCGAATACGCACAAACGGCCGTCAGCCGATTCGGGGTATTACGCGGCAGCTGGTTATCACTGCGACGCCTGAGTTGCTGCCATCCCTGGCACGAAGGCGGTCATGATCCCGTACCCGAAAAAAAAGACCCTGAATAATGGATACGCAACGAATTCTGCTTTTTGTTGGTCTCAGCCTGGTTTTATTTCTGCTCTGGGATGCCTGGCAACGTGAGATTAATCCCCCGCCGGTGGAAACACCCTCTGCGACAGTCAGTGAACAGCCACCGCGTGCCGCAACTGCCAGTGATGTACCGATAGGTACGGAAAGCGCCCCGGCTGCAACCCCGTCACAAGTCCCGGGAAGTGATGAAGTGGTGCAGCAGGCCGAATCCCTGGAAATTGTGACGGACACATTGCGGGCGGTGATCAATACATATGGCGGTGATCTGCGCCAGGTGGATCTCCTCAAATATCCTGTTAATCCCAAAAAGCCGGATGAACCGTTCCGGCTGATGAATGATACGTTACCCCTGTTGTTTATCGCCCAATCAGGATTTGCCAGTAAACGTCCCCAGGAGGGGGTTCTGGTAACCGCGCCAAATCATCACACCAGGTATACGGGCCGGGTGGAGAAGGATGATCAGGGGAACACGCACGCGGTTCTGGAATGGACCAGCCCCCAGGGAATAAAATTTACCAAGCGCTACAGTTTTAGCCCGGGCAGTTACCTGATTGAAGTGCAGCACCAGGTGGAGAATCCCACCACCCAGCCCTGGCATGGCAATCTCTATCAGCAGTTACAACGCAGCGGTGAAGAACCGTCCGGCGGCCTTGGTTCGACCTACACCTACACCGGTGGTGTCATTTGGAGTCAGGAAGACAAGTACCAGAAAATCAATTTTGACGATATGCAGGAAGAGAATCTGCAACGGGATATTACCGGCGGTTGGGCTGCGATGATTCAGCACTATTTTGTTGGTGCCTGGGTACCGGAGCGTAATGCGACGTTTACCTATTACAGTCGGGCCTTGCCGCGGGATCTGTATGTACTGGGAATGAAAGCCGCCGAAGAAATGCGGGTTGCCCCCCAGAGCAGTCAGAGTCTTCACAGCCGTTTTTATGTTGGACCCAAACTGCAGCACGTGCTGGAAAAGGTGGCACCGGGCCTCGAATTGACGGTGGATTATGGGGTGCTGACCATCATTGCCAAGCCGTTGTTCTGGTTGCTGGAAAAAATCCACGGCCTGGTTGGTAACTGGGGCTGGGCCATCGTTTTGTTGACCCTGCTGATCAAGCTGGTGTTCTACAAGTTGTCAGAGACCAGTTACAAGTCAATGGCTCACATGCGCAAGGTTCAGCCGCGGATGCAGGCCATGAAAGAGCGCTATGGCGGTGATCGTCAGAAGCTGAATCAGGCCATGATGGAGTTGTATAAAAAAGAAAAAATCAATCCCCTGGGGGGCTGTTTGCCGATCCTGGTCCAGATTCCGGTGTTTATTGCGCTTTACTGGGTGTTGCTCGAAAGTGTGGAATTGCGCCAGGCGCCCTGGATCCTGTGGATCACTGACCTGTCGGTCAAGGACCCCTATTTCGTGTTACCCATCCTGATGGGGATTACCATGCTGGTGCAGCAAAAACTGAACCCCACCCCGCCGGATCCGATTCAGGCCAAGGTCATGATGGCCCTGCCCTTTGTCTTCACGGTATTTTTCCTGTTCTTCCCGGCAGGTCTGGTGCTTTACTGGGTGGTAAACAACACCCTGTCGATTGCCCAGCAATGGTACATCACCAAGATGGTGATCAAGAGCTGATTCCGTTCGCCAGGCTGAGGCGATGCACCACAAGGCCGATCATGCTGACACCATCGCTGCCCTGGCCACCCCCGCCGGGCGCGGAGGTGTCGGTATCATCCGGGTTTCCGGTCCGGACACAAAAGTCATCGCCGCCCGGCTGCTGGGAGAGCTGCCGCTCCCGCGCCAGGCCCGCTACGGCCCCTTCCATGATCTTGATGGAACCGTCATAGACAGCGGCCTGGCGCTGTTTTTCCCCAATCCCCATTCCTTTACCGGCGAGGATGTGCTGGAATTGCAGGGTCATGGCGGACCCGTGGTACTGGATTTACTGCTGCAACAGACGCTGCAACTGGGAGCCCGGCTGGCCCGACCCGGTGAGTTCAGCGAACGCGCCTTTCTGAATGACAAGATTGATCTGGCCCAGGCGGAGGCAATCGCGGATTTGATCGAGGCAGGATCGGAACAGGCGGCGCGCTCTGCCATGCGTTCCTTGCAAGGAGTGTTTTCCGACTGGGTGCATACCACCGTCGAAGCGTTGACGGAATTGCGTATGTTCGTGGAAGCCGCCATTGATTTTCCCGAGGAGGAAATTGACTTCCTTGCCGACGAACGCCTCAATGAAAAGCTCCGTCATGTGCGCGAAGAAATCGACCGGGTGATTCTGGCCGCTCATCAGGGGCAACTATTACGCGAAGGCATGCGCATTGTATTGGCGGGTCAACCCAATACGGGGAAATCCAGCTTGCTGAATGCCCTGGCCGGACGGGAATCAGCCATTGTTACGGAAATTCCTGGCACCACCCGCGATGTGTTGAAGGAAGAAATAAATATTGACGGGATGCCCTTACACATCATCGATACCGCCGGTTTGCGGGAAAGTGCGGATGTGGTCGAACAGGAAGGAATTCGCCGGACCTGGCAGGAAATCGAACAGGCCGATTGCGTCCTCTTGCTGCTGGATGATCGGCAGGGATTCGGCGCAGCAGAGCAGGAATTGTTGTCCCGCTTGCCGCAGCAATTACCGGTCACACGGGTGTTTAACAAGATTGATCTGTCCGGTTCAGAGGCGGAATTGCTGGAGGATGAGCACGGCATCAAGCTGAAGTTGTCCGCCAAGACCGGTGAAGGAATTGCCTTGTTGCGGGATCATCTCAAGACCCAGGTGGGTTACCAGGGGAGCACAGACGGGGTGTTTATGGCACGACGCCGGCATCTGGATGCGCTGGAACGGGCACGCGGGCACATTGAAAACGGTTTTCAGCAATTACAGACACGCCATGCCGGCGAATTACTGGCCGAAGAGTTGCGCCTGGCGCAGCAGGCCCTGGGAGAAATCACCGGCGAGGTCAGCAGCGACGAATTGCTCGGTCGGATCTTTGCCAGCTTCTGTATCGGTAAATAACCGTTCAGGAACGGCCTTGTGGCTGAAAGCGTTTGATGCTGGCGGCGAACCTGGCATGCAAATATTCAGGCGGATAGGCTGCATAGCGCAATTTGTTGTAGTCGTGCGTTATCCGGTCGACGTCTTTGGCCAGATCAGCCCGGCTGGTTTTGATCCGGTGCGCAAACTGTAATGCCGACTCATACTCCTGTTTGATCAGGCCCTGCTTTTCGATTTTACGCAGGAACTGTTGATAAAGCTGACTGGTCCGATCGAGCGGTGCGTTACTGCGGCGCAGCAAATAAACGCCGAATAGCAGCAGCAAACCCGCGAGAAAGGAAATCATCAATACCGTCATACCTTGCCAGCCAATGTTCGGCATTCCCCAGGATGACAGCAAGGCAAGCTGGCGCTTTTCATTGAAACCGATAATCCACTGATTCCAGCGATTGTTTACCGCGTCCCAGGCATAGCGTGCCTGGCGAAATGACTGTGCCAGCCAGGTAAGTTCTATCAATTGCCGTTCTGCCCGGGGTTGTCGGCGCAGGAGGTCTTCGCTGCTTTCAATCCGATCGGGCGGGATGACACTGGTCGGATCAACCCGCAACCAGCCCTCCTCTGCGATCCAGACTTCCGCCCAGGCATGTGCATCGGATTGACGTACGATCAGGTAATCCGATAGCGGATTCTTTTCCCCGCCCTGGTAACCGGTAACAACCCGCGCAGGTATACCCGCCTGACGCATCATGACGGTGAATGCCGAAGCATAGTGTTCACAATAGCCTTTACGGGTTTGAAACAGAAATTCATCCACCGGATCATCAAACAACAAGGGCGGCTGGCGCGAGTAGTAAAAGGGTTCATTGCGAAAATATTCAAGTGCGCGCTGTATCAGTGCAGCAGGACGGGATGTTTCCTGTTGCCAGGTAGTCATCAGGCGACGAGTTTGTGGTGCAATGCTGTCTGGCAGCTCCAGATAGCGCGGGAAGAAAGACGCGGCCTGCGGTTCGATCCGATAGCGGGGATATGATCGCAATTCATACCGGGTGACTTTATCGATCGGTCGCAGCGAGAGCAGCTGGAATTCCGCACTCATACGACTCCTGGGCGGCAGGCTGACGGGCATATCCAGGGCAAATAACCAGCGTTGCTGATGCGGTTCCAGTGTGAGGGTATAGTCAATCGGTGCGCCACGGGTTTCAATTGCGGTTTCCAGTCGTAGGCGAAACTGGTCTTTGGGGGCATTCCACTCAAAACCGTTGAAGTGCCAGAAGACGGGGCCCCGCCAGTACAGATCTGATTGCGGCGGAACCTCCTTGTCGAACTTGACCCGAAAGGCCACGGCATCGTTATTGCTGAGTTGGCTGATTTGGCCCGGGGACATCTGTTCCGACAAACCGGTGGTCGCGCCGGCGACATCTTCCGGCATTCCCCATAACGGCCCGGGCACGCGGGGAAACAGGACAAACAATACCAGTGTTAACGGTAAAGCTGGCAACAACAGTCGAACGGCAAGGCGCAGGTAATTTATATATAAGGTTTGGCGGGGCAGGTAGCTTGCGGGGTGATGGTTAATACTGATCAAGGCCGCGGTCAGCAGCAGAGCCTCGAACAGCATATACGTCCCGGTGAAGATCGACTGGCTGAACAGGAAGCCGATGACCACCATGAAACAGGTGAGAAAGACAAGCACCACGCGGTCCCGTTGCGTGTGCATTTCCAGTAGCTTCATGCAGAGTAACAGGGCAAGTAGCGCCGACCCGGCGGTGCGACCAAACAGGGTGTAAAAACTGAAAAACAGCGCAGCCAGCGCAAGCAGGATCAGAACGATGCGTACCGTACGCCCCGGCAGGGATACCCGTCCAAGATCATGCAAAATCCGCCAGGCAATGAGACAGGCACAAAATGTCATCAGCCAGACAGGCAAATGGGGTAATAGCGGTAGCAATACCGCAATGACGCTGAGTAACAACAACACGCTGGATGGTGAGAGGGCGGTGTACCAGCGTCCAGACATGATCAGCTGCCTGCCTCAAATTCAGCCAGGGCCTTGAGGCATTGATGCCGGTGACGATCCCCGCGACTCGGGATGATGAGCTGGTCAGGTAAGCGTAAGCCGTAGCTCTTGCCTTCCCGTTCGGCCAACAGGACCCAGCGGCTGAGAATGGAAAGGCGTTGTTCCGCATCAATGTCGGGGAGACTGGTCCAGTCCAGCCAGAGTTCTTCACTGCGGTCCCCGCCGAATTGCTTGGTTAACAGGCCCTGTTGTCGTGCGGCGGCTTTCCAGTGAATGTGCCGCATGGAATCCCCTGTGTGATATTGCCGCAGGCCGGCAAAATCGTCAGCACCGACACCCTGATCCCCGTGGACCTTGAGTATATAGTGTGAATCGGCCGGTAACTGCTGGATTGTGGCAGGACGCGGGTAAACCAGATAACCGTGCTGCAAATGCACATTGGCCCAGGCGCGAAACAAACCGAGAGGAAACCGTGTAGCAATCGTGAAGCGTTCAAGCCGGTGTCGTCCTCGCCGGGTGGGAACGGTTTCCAGCTCCACATATTGTTGTTGGTGGGGATCGATATCGAGCATGCAGCCCTCCTCCCCGGGGAACTGCAACTCGATGGCGAGGCGTGTCGGGCCGTTACGGTTATCGATACGGATCGGAATCGTGAGTGTTTCACCGACAAAGCGGGGTTCAATGTGCCCGGCCGAAATGGCGAGCTGTAACAGGTTGCGATACGTATGCAGGATAGCGATCACGCTCAGACTGGCAAGGAGAAACGTCATCAGATAAGCGAGACTGTTGTTGTAATTAATGGCTCCAATCAGCATGAGCATGAGCAGGTTGGCAAAGATCAATCCCTGCTTGGTGGGAAGAATATAGACATTGCGACGATGTAAGTGATAAGGCGCGGTTTGCGGTCCCTCGCCAACAAAAAACCGGCGTAGATTAAAGCGTTGTGACAGTGTCTGAAACACGGTGGAAAAATCAGGGGATCGGTACTTCCAGCAGCCGTCGAGAAAGGTTTTCACCGGCACCCGTTTCGCTGTCCGTGGCGCTGCGTAAACGGTGATTAACGACCGAAGGCAGAACCATCTGGATGTCATCCGGCAACAGGTGATCCCGGCCCGCCATCATGGCCCAGGCACGCGCTGCGCGTAGTAGCGCAAGACCGGCGCGGGGTGAGAGTCCCGTGGCAAAGTCACTACTCTGGCGACTGTGATTCAGCAAGGCCTGAACGTAGTCGAGCAAGGCGGCTGAGGCATGGATTTTTTCGACCTGATCCTGTAGCTGCGCCAACTGTTGTGGATCTATCAGGGGGGTGATGGTCGGCAGAATGCGGCGACGATCCTGCCCGGCCAACAACGCCCGCTCGGCCTGTGAATCAGGATAACCAAGGTGGATACGCATGAGGAAGCGATCCAGCTGGGACTCCGGTAAGGGAAACGTGCCGATCTGGTAGGTGGGGTTCTGGGTGGCAATGACAAAAAAGGGCTCAGGCAGGTTTCGGGTTTCACCCTCCACGGTGACCTGACGTTCTTCCATGGCCTCCAGCAATGCGCTCTGGGTTTTGGGTGTGGCACGATTGACCTCATCCGCCAGTACCAGTTGAGCAAAAATGGGACCCGGATGAAAGGCAAAACTTCCCCTTCCTTGTTCATAGATGGAAACGCCGAGAATATCGGCCGGTAGCAGGTCGCTGGTAAACTGGATCCGGGAGAATTGCAGTCCCAGGGTGCTGGCCAGCGCATGCGCCATGGTGGTTTTGCCTACCCCGGGCAAGTCTTCGATCAGCAAATGGCCCCTTGCCAACAAACAGGCAAGCGCAAGCCGCACCGGGGTGTCTTTGCCCAGAATCACCTCACCGATGCGCGCGGTCACCTCGTCCAGAGTGGCCTGGGGATCAGAAATCACGCTGGTATCCATTAAAAATGCCTGTATTAATCTGGCTGTATTATTAATATATAGAGTAACAGAGATTAACTTATCGGCATTGTGTCGCACATTATAAGAATTGCCCCAGATGAAATGGTTACCTTATTTCCTGCTACTGCTGGCCAGTCTTGGCGTGTCCTCTTGTGCCTCGATTGAATATTACTGGCAGGCGATTCAGGGACATTCTGCCATTCTGAATCAAGAGCAACCGATTGATGAGATCTTGGCCAATCCGTCACTGGATTCGGAGTTACGGCAGTTGTTACAAAATATGCAACAGGCGCGTGATTTTGCCACGCAGGAATTGGCCCTGCCGGATAATGACAGCTATCGTCACTATGCCGATATAGAGCGGGAATATGTGATCTGGAATGTGATTGCCACCGATGAATTTTCTGTCACACCACAACAATGGTGCTTTCCCTTTGCCGGGTGTGTGAGTTATCGGGGATTTTTTGATCACAGTGAGGCCAATGCATTTGCGGATCAGTTACAGGCACAGGGCAAGGATGTTTACGTGGCAGGGGCCCGGGCTTACTCGACGCTCGGTTGGTTTGATGATCCCTTGTTGAATACCATGTTATATCGGAATGAAGCCATGCGTGTCGGGGTATTGTTTCATGAGCTGGCCCATCAGCAACTCTATGTGCAGAATGATACCGAGTTTAATGAAGCCTTTGCGACCGCAGTGGCACAGGAAGGGGTGCGGCGCTGGTTCAGATATAAAGGCAATATGGCAGCCTATGAAGCTTACCTGCAGAAGAATCAGCGTCGCGCGGAATTTAATCAGTTGTTGCAACACACACAACTACGCCTGAAACAAATCTATGCATCAGAAAAAAATCTGGAAAAAGTACGCAGACAGAAACAGTTAATGTTTGATGAACTGCAGTTTGAATATGCCAGGTTAAAACAACAAAACTGGCACAATGATACCCGCTATGATAACTGGATGGCACAACCCTTGAATAATGCCCATCTGGCGCTGGTGGCCACTTATCATGAGCTGGTGCCGGCCTTTCAAAGCCACCTGAAAAACCTGCAGTTTGATCTGCCAAAGTTTTATCAGCAAATGGAACAGCTTGCCAGATTGCCAAAAGCCGAGCGTCGTTCACGGCTAACCCGCATCGTAATTCAAAACAATGCCTCCCAAGTGTCGGTAAAATAGTTGTTGCCTCATGCTTATGCTGCTCGTTATGAATATTGCTGCTGATTATTTTTTGGCAATGTTAAATTTTTCTGGCTTGGATCCAGGTAGGTCGGTATGAAATCGGTTTTATGCATTGTTATGTTATTGCTGGGTTGTCAGATTGAAAGCACATATGCTGATTGTGCCGCGGATCTTTATGGTGAAATGGTCTGCGGTATGGGCCAGTGTGAGCGCGACCAGTACGGTAAGGTATTCTGTTCACGCTTTAATAACGGGGGCGCGCTACGGGATGGCTATGGCGCGGTGTATTGCGGGATTGGCGATTGTGCCCGGGACCAATACAGCAAGGTATATTGTTCAAAGGTCGTGGGCGGCGGTGCGGCGCGGGACCGTTACGGTGAAGTCAAGTGCGCCGGTAGTTGTGAGGCAGGGCGCATTGAGTATTGTCTTCCGGGGGAAGAATGAATTCAGGCGCAAAAATCAACCTAACAATAAAATGGCATCCTGACGAAAATACTCATCAATAATATTTTCCAAATCCAGCCGTGCGCGCTGATCATCACCCGTACCATAGATTTCATGGAGGGTGTGGGCAATGCCCTGGAAGGCATGCAAGATATCAGGATCGAAATGGGTACCACCACTATCCTGTAGAATTGACATGGCTTTATCAAAACTCATCGGTTCCTTGTAAGGCCGTTTTGAGGTCAGGGCATCAAATACATCGGCGATAGCAAAGATACGCGCATTCACTGGAATATCCTTGCCCTGTTTGCCGCCATAGTAACCACTGCCGTCATATTTTTGGTGATGATGACCGACCACCTCTTCCGCATCCCGTAACCAGGAAGAACGGGCAACGATATCCATGCCGTGTTGTACATGGGTTTTCATCTCTTCGAACTCGGTTTCATCCAGGCGACCGGGTTTGAGCAAGATATCATCGCGGATCCCGAGCTTGCCCACATCGTGCAAAAAGGCGCCCTTGATCAGGCTTTGAATTTGCTGTCTTGCAAGACCGAGGTTTTCGGCCAGGCGAACGGAATAGATCGTGACTCGATAGTTATGTATATCCGTATCGCTGTCACGCTTGGCGATGGCGGAACCCAGTAGCTGAATTGTCTCCAGGTTGGCGTCCAGTAGTTGCCGCGACATGCGGGTGACACGATTCAGGAGTTGAACAATCGTCGGATAAAGTAGCAGGGTGGTTAACAGTACAATACTGATGGCAATCGCAACGGAGCGAAACAGGCGGGTATCGATCTTGCTGATTTCCTGTTCCGACACGGCAAAAATCGCCTCGATAAATGCGGCAACCTCATTGCGTTGATTTACCAACGGCACCGAGAGCAGGATGTAATATTTGTCATTTAATTCCTTGAGCACATGCCTCACTTGATTCGCCTTACGAGGAACAGGCAGGGCGGCCTGCTGGATGGCGGTAAGCGCCGTACCGGTATTCACGCCACGATCGCTGATTCGGGCGATCTCGGTACCATCCAGGGTTTTTATCAGAACGAAAACGTAACGGCCGGAGACATAGTCAGGTCGATGCGGAAGAAACTTGTCGAGCAGGCCCTGTATCTCGTCACGTCGCGGCAGACCGGCTTGATTCAGAATATCTGCTGTGAGGATACTGATATTCATCGCTCCTTGCAGCGCGCGATCCACCGCAATGTCACTCACACGGTCTTTGGCGTAATAGATCACCAGGCTGCTGACCAGCACGGAAACCACTATGGCCGAAATCAGTAGTCGACGGATCAGTAGTTGATGAACTTTCTTGTTAGTATGTGGTGGCATCGCTTGTCGCGGCTGAAGACCATGTTCGATAGGAATAAAACCATGTCTGCGCGCACATGGCAACCAAGGTTTTTGTGAATATAGAGCTCTCCGTGTCTGTCTTGTAGTCCTGGGCTGACAAAGCTTTCAGCCCTGACCGACATACGGGGAGTGACCGTCTGACTAAAGTATGCAAGCATACAAGCTATCACAATAATCAGGTTGACTATGAACGCCTATAACCCCAATCGCCTCAACGAGAACAAGGCTGCCCCCTATCGCAGCGATCGCTTCTATTGTGTCAATGATGAGTGGTATTTCGCGATTCGGCGTGGCCCCGATCAGGGACCCTACTCCAGCAAGGAAGCGGCTCAGGCCGCCCTGAAAAAGTTCATTACAGAAGAGCTGGCGCTGGAACGTCGTCTCGAGGCCGAACGGCAATTACAGGGTGCCATGCTCAGACCGTTTTATCGCCCCTAGGCACGGCATATCAGTTTGTGACCGTTCCTTTGAGCAGGGCCTGTTTGAGGTCTGCATCAGCCGGGTTGTGACCGAGCCAGACCCGCAACAGGGCGGTGTAGAAATCGGCGCCCGTGATCCGTCCCTGCAGCTCGCCGTTGATCAGTACCTGCGTCCCTGTGTCGGGCCGGTAATCGAGATCGATGACGTCACCGCGTCGCATGGTGCGAAACAACTGATTGAATTTTGCCAAGCGTGGCGCGAGTTGCTTCATGCTGGCGCTATCCAGGTTGTTTTCAAATCCTTCCTGCCATCCCGCCACCAGTTTTTCCTGCTCGACTTCCTTGTAGAGAAATTGCATCCGCACCCGTTTGGGACCGGTGAGCGTCAGTATCGCCTCGCTCGAGGTTTGGGGGCTGGGCAGATACAGGCCGGCGACATAGATTTTGAAAAAGAATTTACGCCGGATCCCGGCGCCATTCAGGACCAGTACGGCACCAGCCGGGGACAGTTGCACCGTCTCGGGCAAGCTAATCCCGGCAATTTCCCGTGCTGAAACCAGGGGGCTGAACAGCATCATCGAGAGGAGCAGGCATATGGTTCGTTGCATCGTCAGTTCCTTGATCTGAACTTCGGTTAAGTAAAGCACATGTCAGGACGTTGGTTTGGTTGGCTATTTTCTAGCCAGGTCGTACAATACCCGGCCCTTTTACTAAAGATACAGCAACATGTTCTATCAAGGTCATTTCGATGTGATTGTGGTGGGTGGTGGTCATGCCGGCACCGAGGCCGCCCTGGCGTCCGCCCGTATGGGCCAGCGCACATTATTGTTGACCCATAACATCGAGACGCTGGGGCAGATGAGCTGTAATCCGGCGATCGGCGGCATCGGTAAAGGCCACCTGGTGAAAGAGATCGATGCGCTTGGTGGCCTGATGGCGGGAGCCATCGATCGCGCCGGGATCCAGTTTCGGATCCTGAATGCCAGCAAGGGACCGGCGGTCCGTGCCACCCGGGCCCAGGCGGATCGGGTGTTGTACAAGCAGGCGGTGCGAGCGGCGCTGGAAAATACCCCGAACCTGACCCTGTTCCAGCAGGCGGTGGATGACCTGCTTGTGGAACAGCAACAGGTGGCCGGAGTGGTGACCCAGATGGGGTTGAAGTTTCAGGCCCGCGCAGTGGTATTGACCGTGGGTACTTTCCTGGGCGGGCGGATCCACATCGGGATGTCCAATTATGAAGGTGGCCGGGCCGGCGATCCCCCCGCCAATGCCCTGTCGCAACGTTTACGGGAATTGCCCTTCCGGGTGGATCGACTCAAGACCGGTACCCCGCCCCGGCTTGATGGCAGCTCGATTGATTATTCAGTCCTGGAAACCCAGCCAGGGGATGACCCTGTGCCGGTGTTCTCGTATCTTGGCCAGGCGGCAGACCATCCCCGCCAGGTCGCCTGTCACATTACCCAGACCACGGCGCAGACGCATGAGATCATTCGCGGCGGTCTGGATCGTTCTCCCATGTACAGCGGAGTGATCGAGGGGATTGGGCCGCGCTATTGTCCTTCGATTGAGGACAAGGTGATGCGCTTTGCCGGGCGTGATTCGCACCAGATCTTTGTCGAGCCCGAGGGACTCACCACCAATGAGGTTTACCCCAACGGCATTTCCACCAGTCTGCCCTTTGATGTGCAGTATGAATTTGTGCGCTCCATCAAGGGATTTGAAAACGCCCACATCACCCGGCCGGGCTATGCGATTGAATACGATTATTTCGATCCCCGGGATCTGAAGCCGTCCCTGGAAACCCGATATCTGCCGGGACTGTTCTTTGCCGGGCAAATCAACGGCACCACCGGCTATGAAGAAGCCGCCGCCCAGGGCCTGATCGCCGGCCTGAATGCCGCCTTGCAGGTCCAGAACAAGGACCCCTGGACCCCACGACGGGATGAGGCCTACATCGGGGTGCTGATCGATGATTTGATCACCTGCGGGACCCAGGAACCCTACCGGATGTTCACCAGCCGGGCGGAATACCGTCTGATGCTGCGGGAAGACAATGCAGATCTGCGGCTGACCGAAACCGGGCGCCAGTTAGGCCTGGTAGATGATGAAAGATGGCGCCTTTTTGATACAAAACGTCACGCGATCGAGGCAGAAGCCCAACGATTGCGTGACACCTGGGTGCGTCCCGAGAGCCTGCCCGCGGAGGCAGGGCAGCGTGTGTTGGGCCAACCATTGAACCGGGAGTCCAGTTTGCTGGATTTGTTGCGTCGCCCGGATGTGACTTATCAGGCGCTGATGAGTTTGCCGGGTGTTTCTCGGGCGGTCGGGGATGAAAAAGTCGCCGAACAGGTGGAAATTCAGGCCAAGTATTCCGGCTATATCCGGCGGCAGCAGGATGAAATTGCGCGCCAGCGCCGGCATGAAGACACCCCGATCCCCACAGGTTTTGATTACCATACCGTGAAAGGCCTGTCGGCCGAGGTGCAGGAGAAACTCCTGCGTGTCCAGCCCGAGACGGTTGGCCAGGCCGCACGGATTCCCGGGGTGACCCCGGCTGCCATTTCCCTGTTGCTGGTCTATCTGAAAAAGAAACAATGGCAGGAGGAACAAAAACGCGCCTGAATACGTCATATAACATCAGACGTATCAATTAAGGAAGCAAATCACTAACGTAAGAATAAGCAACCAAGGAGGAGGTTTCATGAAGTCATTGTTTATTGTTCTGTTCACCCTGAGTCTGAGCATGGCTACCGTCCAGGCAGCGGAAGTGGATGGCCTGATTGTTAAAAAGAGCCGCTACAGCGTCAGCGAAACCATAACCCGGCTGGAAAATGCATTAACAAAAAAAGGTATCACCGTTGCGCTACGTTGGAATCATGCAGCGAAAGCCGAAGCCGTTGGTATTCCATTGCGACCCACCGAACTGTTGATATTTGGTAATCCGAAACTGGGAAGCAATATGTTCACCAGCGAACAGACCGCGGGCATCGATCTGCCGATGAAAGCCCTGGCGTGGGAAGATGAAAAGGGCAGTGTCTGGCTGGGCTATAACGATCCGAATTACATCGCCGCCCGCCACGGCATCACCGATCGGGCCGAAGTCGTCAAAAAGATGAGTGGCGCCCTCAACAAGATGTCCAACATCGCCATCGGTGCCGAATAGGCGCTCTGCCTGTTACCCATGCAGGGTTCCTTGCTGGAGAAACTGGCACAGGGCGTGGCTGCCCTGCCCCTGGAGCTGGATGCGGATGTTCTGCAAAGGCTGATTGATTATTTGCACCTGCTGGTCAAATGGAACCGGGCCTACAACCTGACAGCGGTTCGCCAGCCAGAACAGATGGTGACGCGCCACCTGCTCGATAGCCTGGTGATCGGCCCTTATTTACACGGGCCGCGGATTCTGGACGTCGGCACGGGGGCCGGCTTGCCTGGCATTCCGCTGGCATTGGCTTATCCGGAACTGCATTTCACCCTGCTTGACAGTAATGGCAAGAAGATTCGTTTTGTTACCCAGGCGCTGGCCGAACTAGGGCTGCGGAATGTAGATGTGGTACAGTCGCGGGTGGAAGCCTACCAGCCGGTGAACCGCTTCGATACTATTACCGCACGGGCCTATTCCAGCGTTGAAGAACTGCTCAAACAGACCGCTGCTTTGCTGGCCGATGAGGGACAGTACCTGATCATGAAAGGGGCGTACCCGCTTGCCGAGATCGAGGCCCTGCCTGAGGGCTACACGCTCGAAGCAATCCACCCGTTACAGGTACCGAATCTGGATGCCGAACGGCACCTGCTGGTGGTGCGAGCCAATACGTAAATTTTTGCAATTCGGTCAGGGGACCTGAGCATGGGTAGAATTATTGCCATTGCGAACCAGAAGGGAGGCGTGGGTAAAACCACGACCTGCATTAACCTGGCGGCTTCTTTTGCTGCCACCCAGCGCAAGATTTTGCTGGTGGATATCGATCCCCAGGGCAATGCCACCATGGGCAGTGGTATCAACAAGAATGATCTGGAAGCAACCACCTGCGAACTGTTACTCGGTGAAGCCTCTTTTGACGAAGTGAAACAGTCTGTCGAGGAAGTGCATTATGACGTCCTGCCGGCAAACGGTGAGCTGACGGCTGCCGAGGTGGCACTGATGAGTCTGCCGGATAAACAGGTACGGCTACGTCAGGTCCTGGAACCGGTAAAAGATCAATACGATTACATCCTGATTGACTGTCCGCCCTCGCTCAATATGTTAACGGTCAATGCCCTGGTGGCAGCCCAGTCCGTCATGATTCCCATGCAATGTGAATACTATGCGCTGGAAGGCCTGTCAGCCTTAATCAATACGGTAGAGCGGATTCGGGCCAGCGTGAATCCGGAATTAAAACTGGAAGGTCTGCTGCGCACCATGTTCGACCCACGCAACAATCTGGCGAATGATGTTTCCGGCCAGCTCATTGTGCACTTTCCGGAGCAGGTATATCGCACCATCATTCCACGTAACGTGCGATTGGCCGAGGCGCCGAGTCATGGCTTGCCGGTGATCAACTATGACAAGAAGTCCCGTGGTGCCCTGGCCTATCTGGCGCTGGCGGGGGAAATTCTCCGTAAGGACGAACAACATTTCAAACTGGCCGGCTTCTCGGCCTGATGCATTTCCAGGGTAAGTAGAATGGCAGCAAAGAAACGCGGTCTGGGACGGGGGCTCGACGAACTCCTCGGAATTGGTTCGGTCAGCGCGGAGAAGGCCGCGGCCGGCGCGGAGACCGGGGGTACCGAGGACAGCTTGCGGAATCTGCCCGTCGACGTGATCCAGAAGGGGCGTTACCAGCCCCGGCACGACATCGCCCAGGAAGCGCTGCAGGAGCTGGCGGACTCGATCCGGGCCCAGGGTGTGGTGCAGCCGATTGTGGTACGCCCCTTGTCTGGCCAGGCGGGTAAGTATGAATTGATCGCCGGCGAGCGCCGCTGGCGCGCTTCACAGCTGGCCGGTCTGCATGAAATTCCCGCCGTGGTGCGAGATGTGCCGGACCAGGCCGCCATGGCGATGGGCTTGATCGAAAATATTCAGCGCGAGGAACTCAATCCGATCGAAGAAGCGGCTGCCTTGCAGCGGCTCATAGAAGAATTTGGCCTGACCCATCAGGAAACCGCGGAAGCCGTCGGCCGGTCCCGGGCGGCGGTTTCCAACCTGTTGCGCCTGCTGGCACTGGAGCCCAGGGTCAAAATGATGCTGGAAGAAGGGCAGCTTGAAATGGGTCATGCCCGGGCATTACTGGCGTTGCTTGGTTCGACGCAGGTGCAGGCGGCCGAGCAAGTATTTGCCAAGGGCTTGTCGGTGCGTGAGACCGAACAGCTGGTTCGGCGTATGCAGCAACCGCCCAAACCGAAAGCGTCGGCCGCCGAACTCGATCCGGATATCCGGCGTTTTCAGACCGAGTTATCGGAAAAACTTGCCGCCAGGGTGCAGTTTCAGCATTCCGCCAAGGGCAAGGGAAAAATGATTATTCATTACAATAGCCTGGATGAGCTGGACGGCATTCTGGAGCATATTAAATAACGCTAATATATTGAAATACAGGCCTTTTGCGCTAAATCATCCCCGAAAAACATAGAAAAGTTGTTTATTTTCCCTGCATTGACCCTGTTTCAGGCTCTCGCTATACTGCGCGCCGCGGTATCTCTGGTTAATCCTCGGAGGGCGGCCCAACATGGTCTATACGCGACCCAATGTGTATGACATCGCCTTTCGCCGGACATGGATCAGGCTGCTGTTGATTCAGGGAGCAATGGTATTGATAGCCGCCATTATTGCCTCCCTGTTACAAGGAATCGAATTCAGTATGGCGTTGCTTTATGGCGGCGCCACCAGTCTCGCCGGCACCCTGGTAGGTGCCTGGCGGGTCCGAATCGCCACCGATGAGGCGGCGCACAGTACCACACTTGGCATGGCCGAGTTTTACAAGGGCGCATTGCTGCGCCTGGTAGTGGTGATAGCGCTGCTCGCCCTGGGGATGGGGGTGTTGAAGCTGCCGGCGCTGGCAGTCCTCATTGGTTTTATTGTGGCGCAACTCGGCAATTTTTTTGCCCGACCGTTGCGAGCCCAATAAGTGAAGACAGAATTTTAAAAATTTTTCAGGTTTAATAACAATGGCATCTGAAGAGCTCACTTCAACCGGCTATATCAAGCATCACCTTCAAAACTGGACCTTTGGCAACCACCCTGAACACGGCTGGAGTTTTGCCAACTCCGCCGAGCAAGCCAAGGAAATGGGCTTCTGGGCGATAAATGTCGATACCATGTTCTGGTCGATCATTCTGGGCGTGTTGTTCCTGTGGCTGTTTCGCAAGGCGGCAAAAACAGCAACCGCCGACACACCCGGTAGCTGGCAGAATTTTGTCGAATGGGTCGCGGAGTTTATTGATAGCAGTGTCCGTGGCTCGTTTACCGCAAAGAACAGCCTCGTCGCCCCCCTGGCCATGACCATCTTCGTGTGGATTTTCCTGATGAACCTGATGGACCTGGTGCCCGTCGACTGGCTGCCCTGGGTCGCACAACAGATTGGCGCGGCAATGGGGCATGATCCGCACCATGTTTATTTCAAGGTTGTTTCCACCACTGATCCGAATGCGACCTTCGGCATGGCGTTTGCCGTGTTCTTTCTGGTGCTGTTCTATAGTGTGAAGATCAAGGGGATCGGCGGGTTTGCCGGTGAACTGACTTTACAGCCGTTCCAGGCCAAGAACCCTGTGGTACAGGCCATTTTTATCCCGATCAATTTTATTCTCGAGTTTGTTTCCCTGATATCCAAACCGATTTCACTCTCCTTGCGACTGTTCGGCAACATGTATGCAGGTGAAATGATCTTTATCCTGATTGCACTGATGTTCAGTGCCGGTATCGGCATGGGGATTTTCGGCGGTTTACTGCAACTGGGCTGGGCCATCTTCCATATTCTTATTATTACCTTGCAGGCATTCATCTTCATGACCCTGACGATCGTCTATCTGGATATGGCACATCACGAACATTAATTTTTCAGCTTTGATTAATCTATTAAATATTTTTGACCTTATTTAGAAACAGGAGATAAAAATGGAACAAGCATTGTTATACATCGCAGGTGCTTTGATGATGGGTCTGGGTGCCCTGGGCGCGGCCGTAGGCATCGGTGTCCTCGGTGGTCGCTTTCTGGAAGGTGCGGCACGTCAGCCGGAACTGATTCCGATGCTGCGTACCCAGTTCTTCATCGTCATGGGTCTGGTTGACGCGGTCCCGATGATCGCAGTGGGTATCGCCCTGTACGTCCTCTTTGCGGTAGCTGCCTAAGCATAACGCGCAAGAGAGTATTCACCCGAACAACACACTATAGGTTCTGGCATGAATATTAACCTTACCCTCCTAGGCCAAACGATCACGTTTGTCGTGTTCGTGTGGTTCTGTATGAAGTTCGTCTGGCCACCGATCATGAACGCGCTGGAACAGCGCAAGAAAAAGATCGCCGATGGTCTGGCTGCCGCCGAGCGCGGTGCACATGAAAAGGAACTGGCTGAAAAGCGGGCAGCAGAAACGTTGCAAGAAGCCAAACAAAAGGCGCAGGAAATCATCAATCAGGCCCAGAAGCGTGCCAATGAGATTGTTGAAGAAGCCAAGGACAATGCGCGCGGGGAAGCCGAGCGTATTGTGGCGGCCGCCAATGCCGAGATTGAACAGGAAGTGAATCGTGCACGCGAACAACTGCGCGGCCAGGTCGTATCTCTTGCAGTCGCCGGTGCCGGCAAGGTACTGAAAAAAGAGATTGACGAAAAGGCCAACGAACAACTGTTGCAAGATCTGGTTGCCCAGTTATAAGAGGCGGAAAAAATGGCAGAGAAAAGTACTATTGCCCGTCCTTATGCCCTGGCCGCCTTTTCAATCGCCGAGTCACAAGGCGATCTGAAAAAGTGGTCTGACATGTTGCAGCTTGTTGCGGCAGTTGCATCCGATGACGCAATGCAAGACTTGATCGGCAACCCGGGTATCAACAGCGACAGACTGATTGATATTTTTACCGGCATTTGTGGTGACGGACTGGACCAGTACGGACAGAATTTTGTGCGCGTCCTGGCCGAGAACAAGCGCCTTGATGTCGTGGCTGAAATCGCCGATCTGTACGAACAAAAACGTGCGGAAGCCGAGAGTACCATCGAAGCGGAAGTCACTTCTGCCATCCCCATGACCGAGGCACAACAGGCACAACTCGTTGCGGCCTTGAAGAAACGTCTGGGTCGGGATGTGACGCTGGTAACCAAGACCGATGACAGCATTATCGGTGGCGCCATTGTGCGTGCCGGTGATCTGGTTATTGATGCTTCTGTAACCGGTCAGCTTGAAAAGCTGACGAATACACTGATGCACTAGTGGCAGAGTGATTTAAAGGATATCTACCATGCAATTGAATCCATCTGAAATCAGCGAACTGATTAAGAAACGGATCGAAGGTTTCGAAACCGTTACTGAAGCCCGTAATGAAGGAACCGTTGTCAGCCTGGCTGACGGCGTTGTGCGCATTCATGGTCTGGATGACGTGATGGCGGGCGAAATGATTGAATTTCCCGGCAACACTTACGGGATGGCCCTTAACCTGGAGCAAGATTCCGTTGGGGCGGTAATTCTGGGTAGCTACGAGCACATCTCCGAAGGCGACAAGGTCAAGTGTACCGGCCGGATTCTGGAAGTGCCGACCGGTGATGCCATGCTGGGACGCGTTGTCGATGCCCTGGGTAATCCGATCGACGGTAAAGGCCCGATCGAAGCCAAGACTTCCTCGCCGATTGAAAAGGTTGCGCCCGGCGTATTCTGGCGTAAATCCGTTGATCAGCCGGTACAGATTGGTTTGAAGTCGATTGACTCCATGGTGCCGATTGGTCGTGGTCAGCGTGAATTGATTATTGGTGACCGCCAGACAGGTAAAACGGCTGTCGCGGTTGATGCCATCATCAATCAGAAGGGCACCGGTATCAAATGTATTTACGTTGCCGTGGGGCAGAAAGCCTCCAGTGTGGCCAATGTGGTTCGTAAACTGGAAGAGCACGGCGCGATGGAACATACCATTGTGGTTGCGGCCACCGCAGCTGAATCTGCAGCGATGCAATTCATTGCGCCTTACTCGGGTTGTTCCATGGGGGAATATTTCCGTGATAGTGGTGAAGATGCCCTGATTATTTATGACGATCTCACCAAACAGGCCTGGGCCTATCGTCAGGTATCGCTGTTGCTGCGTCGGCCACCGGGGCGTGAAGCCTATCCGGGTGACGTGTTCTATCTGCACTCCCGTTTGCTGGAACGTGCCGCGCGGGTGAATGAGGAATACGTGGAACGGGAAACCAATGGCGCCGTTAAAGGTAAAACCGGTTCCCTGACGGCTCTGCCAATCATCGAAACCCAGGCGGGTGACGTCTCGGCCTTCGTACCAACCAACGTGATTTCAATTACCGACGGCCAGATCTTCCTTGAATCTGATCTGTTTAATGCCGGGATTCGTCCGGCGATCAATGCGGGTCTGTCGGTATCGCGTGTGGGTGGTGCTGCGCAAACCAAGATAATCAAGAAACTGGGTGGCGGTATTCGTCTTGACCTGGCGCAGTACCGTGAACTCGCAGCGTTTGCCCAGTTTGCTTCTGACCTGGATGAATCCACGCGTAAGCAAATTGAACGTGGTCAACGAGTTACCGAGTTGATGAAGCAGAAACAGTATGCGCCCATGAGCGTGGCTGAACAGGCCTTTTCGTTGCTGGCTGCGAGCAAGGGTTTCCTGGATGACGTGGAAGTCAACAAGGTCGTGGATTTCGAAGCGGCCATGCAGGCCTATCTGAAATCAAGCGAAGCCGAGTTACTTGCAAAAATCAACGAAACCGGTGACTACAACGACGAGATCGAAGCAGCCATGACTGCAGCGATTGAGAAGTTCAAGACCACCAGCACCTGGTAAGCGGGGGTAGTTAAACATGGCAAGCGGTAAAGAGATTCGAGCTCAGATCAAGAGTATCAGCAATACTCGCAAGATCACCAGCGCCATGGAAATGGTCGCCGCGAGCAAGATGCGCAAGGCGCAGGATCGCATGGCATCTTCACGCCCCTATGCGGAGAAGATCCTGGCCGTGATCCATCACCTGGCCCAGGCGAATCCGGAATATCACCATCCCTATTTACAGAAGCGGGACATGAAGCGGGTTGGCTTTATTGTTGTTTCATCGGATCGCGGCTTGTGTGGCGGCCTGAACAACAACCTGTTTCGGGATGTCCTGAGGCGCATGCGTGAACTGCAGGATCAGGGTGTGGAAATCGATATCTGTACCATTGGTCAAAAGGCATCCAACTTTTTCAGTCGCCTGGGGACACTCAAGGCCCAGGTGACCCATCTGGGTGATGCACCGGAAATTGCCGACATTATTGGTACCGTGAAATGCATGTTGAGCGCCTATGACAATGGTGAGCTGGATCAAACTTATGTGGTGTTTAACCGCTTTGTTAACACCATGACCCAGCAACCTACCTTTGAGCAGTTACTGCCGATTGCCACCGAGGAAGAGGAAGAAGAGCTCAAGCATCACTGGGACTATATTTATGAGCCCGATGCCAAGTCAGTACTGGACGGGTTGTTAATGCGCTTTGTTGAGTCCCAGGTTTATCAAGCCGTGGTTGAGAATATTGCCTGTGAAATGGCGGCGCGGATGGTTGCCATGAAAGCGGCGACCGACAACGCCGGCAACCTGATCGATGAATTGCAGCTGGCCTATAACAAGGCGCGGCAGGCAGCAATCACCCAGGAATTGTCAGAAATCGTGGCCGGTGCAGCCGCCGTATAGCGGTCTGGGCCTTAGGCAAAGAATTAGCTTTGAAAATTAAGAGGAACCAAGAATGAGTTCTGGAAAAATTGTCCAAATTATCGGTGCGGTCGTTGACGTGGAGTTTCCACGTGATGCCATGCCGAAGATTTATGATGCCCTGAATGTGGAAGATACCGGGCTGACACTGGAAGTCCAGCAACAGTTGGGTGACGGTGTGGTGCGTAGCATTGCCATGGGTTCAACCGACGGACTGAAACGGGAAAGCGTTGTCAGCAATACCGGTTCACCGATTTCTGTGCCGGTGGGCGAAAAAACCCTGGGCCGCATCATGGATGTTTTGGGTAACCCGGTCGACGAACAGGGTCCGATTGGGGCGGAAACCACCATGCCGATTCATCGTGAGCCGCCGGCCTATGCGGATCAGGCTGCCTCTGTTGAGATTCTGGAAACGGGCATCAAGGTGATCGACCTGGTTATGCCGATTGCCAAGGGCGGCAAGATTGGTCTGTTCGGTGGTGCCGGTGTAGGCAAGACCGTCACCCTGATGGAGCTGATTCGAAATATTGCGGTGGAACACTCCGGCTACTCGGTGTTCGCCGGCGTGGGTGAACGGACCCGTGAAGGGAACGACTTCTATCATGAAATGACGGAAGGCGGGGTTATCGACAAGGTATCGCTGGTGTATGGACAGATGAACGAACCGCCGGGCAACCGTTTGCGTGTAGCCCTGACTGGTTTGACCATGGCGGAACATTTTCGTGATGAAGGCCGGGACGTGTTGATGTTCATCGATAACATCTATCGTTACACCCTGGCCGGGACCGAAGTGTCGGCGCTGCTGGGTCGGATGCCCTCCGCGGTAGGTTATCAGCCGACCCTGGCGGAAGAGATGGGAATACTGCAGGAACGGATTACCTCCACCAAAACCGGATCGATTACCTCCTTCCAGGCGGTATACGTGCCGGCGGACGATTTGACCGACCCGTCACCGGCAACCACTTTCTCGCATCTGGATGCGACCCTGGTATTGTCACGCCAGATTGCCGAGCTGGGGATTTACCCGGCGGTGGATCCACTGGATTCCACATCCCGTCAGCTGGATCCGCTGGTGATTGGTGAAGATCACTACAACGTGGCCCGCGCGGTACAGGGTACACTGCAGCGTTACAAGGAACTGAAGGACATTATCGCCATTCTGGGTATGGACGAGCTGTCAGAAGAAGACAAGCTGATCGTGTCCCGGGCCCGGAAGATCCAGCGCTTCCTGTCCCAGCCGTTCTTCGTCGCCGAAGTCTTCACCGGTTCACCGGGCAAGTATGTTTCCCTGAAAGACACCATTGCCGGTTTCAAGGGTATTGTCGACGGGGAATATGACAGCATCCCGGAACAGGCTTTCTATATGGTGGGCTCCATTGACGAAGTCGTTGAGAAGGCGAAATCCCTGTAAATTTCAAGGGGAAGGAGTAATATCATGGCTATGACCATGCACATTGACATCGTCAGCGCCGAAGCCGAAATTTTTTCGGGCACGGTCGAAGTGGTGGTGGCCCCGGCAGTCATGGGTGAGGTGGGGATTTATCCCCGTCATACCCAGATGTTGACGCCATTGAAACCGGGGGAAGTCCGTGTAACCAAGCAAGGTGGCGAAGAAGAGGCCTTCTATGTTTCCGGCGGGATGCTGGAAGTGCAGCCGCATCGGGTGACCGTGTTGTCCGATACCTGTGTGCGGGCGCACGATCTGGATGAGGCGGCCGCAATGGAGGCCAAACAGGCGGCGGAACAGGCCATCAAGGACCGCGATAGCGAGATGGAACTGGCAGAAGCCCAGGCGAAATTGGCTGAAGCCGTGGCGCAACTCCAGGCCATTCAGCGGATGAAAAAGACCAGCCGCTGAAGTTGAACCCACTGGGTATATTCGAGGCAGGCGAAGGGGCAGTGTTATACTGCCCCTTTCTTTTTGGCAGCAAGGAATGATAATGAATGAACAAAGGGTTGCAGAGAACAAGGTGGTGTCTCTCACCTATGTGATTGTCGACGAAACGGGCGCGGTACTGGAACAATATGATGTGCCTATCAGCTATGTGCATGGTGCCCATAGCAGCATGTATCCGAAGGTGGCCCTGGCCCTGGAGGATGCCAGGGTAGGCGATCAAGTGGAAGTCACCCTGAATCCGGCCGAGGGCTTTGGTGAGCGTGACCCGAGTCTGACGTTTAGCGATAAAATAGACAATGTCCCCCCCGAGTATCGGCACATTGGTGCCGAGGCGACATTCCAGAATGATCAGGGTGAGACCATGACGATGACCGTAGTCAAAATGGAGAACGGTGTCATTACACTGGATGGCAACCACCCCTTCGCGGGAAAAACCGTCACCTTTAGATTGTGTGTGACGGAAATTCGCGATGCCACGGAGGCGGAAGTCGGTAGCGGCGAGGTGGCACCAGGCGCCAATCCTCTATTGCACTGATTTTTCACAGCGACGAAACCCATTATGTCTAATTTAACGATTGTCATTCTCGCGGCCGGCCAGGGTACCCGAATGAAGTCCCGACTGCCGAAGGTATTGCATCCACTGGCAGGCAGGCCCTTGCTGGCGCACGTGATCGACACGGCGCGCAGTCTGAAACCGGCGAAGATTATTATTGTGTATGGACACGGTGGTGAACAGGTGCCCGAGACGCTGGCGAGTGACGATCTGACCTGGGTGGAGCAGACGGAGCAACTGGGTACCGGCCATGCCGTAGAACAAGCCATGGCGGAAATTGATGATGAGAGCAATCTGCTGATTTTGTATGGTGACGTACCGTTTACACAGACAAATACATTGGCGGAAATGGTCCGCCTTGGCTCAGAGGGCTTTGGCTTGCTTACTGTCCATCTCAGTGATCCGACCGGTTATGGCCGCATTGTCCGAAACAGCCACGGTGAGGTGTTGCGGATCGTTGAAGAGAAGGATGCCTCGGAAGCGGAACGCGGGATCACAGAGATTAATTCGGGCATCATGTGCACCAGCGCCAAACTGATGCGGGACTGGTTGGGTCGACTTGAAAACAACAACGCACAAAAAGAATTTTATCTGACGGATACCATCGCCATGGCAGTTGCTACCGGGGTGCCCGTCAATACCGCCCATCCGGCAATGGAGCAGGAAGTCATTGGCATCAATAGTCGCAGCCAGCTGGCAGAGCTGGAACGCTATTATCAGTTACAGCTTGCCGAGCAACTCATGGCGTCGGGCGTGACAATTATTGACCCCAGCCGGCTGGATATTCGCGGTGATGTGCAGATTGCGACGGATGTGACGATCGATATCAATGTCATCTTGCAGGGTAACGTGCGTATTGAAGCAGGGGCAAGTATCGGACCCAACTGTGTCATTATTGATAGCTCAATTGGTGAGGGTGCCGAACTGTTGCCTAATTGCGTGATTGAAAATTCATCAGTTGGAGCCGGTTGCCAGCTTGGTCCGTTTGCTCGTCTCAGGCCGGGAGCGATGTTGTCTGACAACGCCAAGGTGGGTAATTTTGTCGAAATCAAAAACAGCAGCATTGGCAGGGGCAGCAAGGTTAATCACCTGAGCTATATCGGCGATACCAGCATGGGCGAGGGTGTAAATATTGGCGCAGGGACGATTACCGCGAACTACGACGGCGCCAACAAGCATCGTACCGTGATTGAAGATAAGGTTTCCACCGGAGCTAACAGTGTCATGGTGGCGCCGGTGACAATCGAAACAGGGGCCACCATCGGTGCGGGCTCAGTGATTACCAAGACAGCACCCGAAGGGCAGCTAACATTGACGCGGGCCAAGCAGGTGACGATTGAAGGTTGGCAGCGGCCGGTTAAAAAATAGTGGCGAGGGACGAGGTACGAGTGGCGAGTACCAAGTCGATCAAGGTTAATTTATAGAGAATTTCCTCGAAATACGCCACTCGTAACCAGGAACTGTTTTTATTATGTGCGGTATTGTCGGTGCGGTCGCGAATCGAAATGTGGTACCCATATTAATGGAGGGCCTGCAGCGGCTGGAATACCGAGGTTACGATTCTGCCGGCATTGCCATCCGCGATGAAACCAATCGTCTGCAACGCATACGATCTGTGGGAAAGGTTGCGGAGCTCCAATCATTACTGGATATATCCCCTGTTCAGGGTGAACAGGGGATTGCGCATACTCGCTGGGCCACACATGGCATGCCTGCTGAGCGCAATGCACATCCGCACATGAGCGGAGAAACTGTTGCTGTTGTGCACAACGGGATTATCGAAAATCACGACGAACTGCGAAATGAGCTGGCCGCCCAGGGGTATCAATTTACCTCCGAAACGGACACCGAAGTCATTGCACATCTGCTGGCCAGTGTACTGGCAACAGAACCAGACCTGTTAGCGGCAATTCAAAATGTCACCCGGCGCATGATCGGTGCCTATGCCCTTGCCGTAATCAGTCCGCACGATACCGAGCGGATGATAGTGACCCGTTCCGGTAGCCCCCTGGTAATCGGTATCGGTGAAAGCGAAAATTTTATTGCCTCCGATGTGTTTGCCCTGTTACCCCAGACGCAGGAGTTCATCTTTTTGGAAGAGGGGGACATCGCCGAAATACGTCAGGATGGCGTAAAGATTTTCGATACCGAGGGCAGGTCGGTTGAGCGACCGGTAAAAACATCCACAGTAACGGCTTCCACGGCGGATAAGGGCCCCTATCAGCACTACATGCTCAAGGAAATTTTTGAGCAGCCTGCCGTTATCGCCGAAACCCTTGAAGGCCGGATCCATAAAGGTCGCCTGCTGGAGGACAGTTTCGGCTATGAGGCCAAGAGTTTGTTCAGCCAGGCGCGTAACGTACATATCATCGCCTGTGGCACCAGTTACCATGCCGGATTAGTAGCCCGCTACTGGCTGGAAGAAGTCGGAATACCCTGTAATGTGGAAGTAGCCAGTGAATACCGGTATCGGAAAGTGGTCGTCCCCCCCGATACGTTGTTTGTCACCATCTCCCAATCCGGTGAAACGGCCGACACGCTGGCGGCATTGCGTGGTGCCAAAAAGGCCGGTTATCTGGGCAGCCTGGTGGTATGCAATGTGCCGGAAAGCTCCTTGGTACGTGAATCCGATGTCGCCTTGATGACGCGGGCCGGTCCGGAAATCGGTGTGGCATCGACCAAAGCGTTTACCACACAACTGGTGGCATTGCGTCTCCTGACGCTGGCATTGGCGCGGCATCACGGATTGACAGTGGATGAGGAACAGGTACTGGTAGATGAGCTGCATGCCCTCCCCCGTCAGGTTGAGGTCGTGCTGGAATTGTCGGAGGAGATCGCCCAGATGGCCCAGTCATTTGGTGACAAGCACAATGCCTTGTTTCTGGGTCGCGGGACGTTTTATCCGATCGCCATGGAAGGTGCACTCAAGTTGAAAGAGATCTCCTATATCCATGCCGAAGCGTATCCGGCAGGGGAACTAAAACACGGGCCATTGGCTCTGGTGGATGAAAAAATGCCGGTCGTCTGTGCTTTGCCTGACGATCCACTCCTCGACAAGGTATTGTCAAATCTGCAGGAAGTCCGGGCCCGCGGTGGAGAATTATTCCTGTTCAGCGACCAGGCTATCAAGATCGGCCTCGACAAATACCAGAATCTGACCCTTTCCGATATCTATCCTACGACGGCGCCTATCGTGTATACCATTCCTCTGCAGCTGCTGTCCTATCATGTGGCGGTACTGAAAGGCACTGATGTAGACCAACCCCGCAACCTGGCGAAATCAGTTACCGTGGAATAGATTCGGGATTGGTCTGGTTTGTATGGGCTCCGAACCGGGCAAAACCGGCTGCCGTTGCCATCAGGTATAACGTCGCCAGAAGGCAGGGGTTAACAATACCAGCAGCGAAAAGATCTCCAGGCGTCCGAGCAACATGGCGAAACTGAGGACACCTTTGGCGAAATCGCTGATATCGGCATAATTGCCGCCCACATCACCCAGACCGGGGCCGAGGTTATTCATACAGGCGGCGACGGCGGAAAAGGCAGTGACCTGGTCCAGGCCGTCAAGTAATAAAGCCAACAGCATCAAGCTGAAGAGCGCCACATAGGCAGCGAAGAAACCCCAGACGGAATCAAGAATCTGGCTCGAAACGGGCTTGTTCCCGAGCTTGATCGGGATCACCGCATTGGGATGGATCAGGCGCATGATTTCCCGGCGCCCCTGCTTCAACAACATTACCAGGCGAATCACCTTCATGCCGCCACCGGTGGAACCGGCGCAAGCGCCAATAAAACTGGTAAACAACAACAGCACCGGCAGAAACCCGGGCCACAGATGGTATTGGTGC
Source organism: Thiohalomonadales bacterium (assembly GCA_040235565.1). Classification (GTDB taxonomy): domain Bacteria; phylum Pseudomonadota; class Gammaproteobacteria; order UBA6429; family Thiohalophilaceae; genus JAHEIJ01. Next base: position 44,479 of record JBECLA010000087.1, read on the forward strand.
GTGGTGAAGCCTGTCGTGGTGCCGATCGAAACAGTCTGAAACAGGCCGGTTATCAATGTTTGTCTGGCGGATTCGAAAACACCTTGATAAAACAGGTATGCGGTTGAGGCAATGCCGACAATGAGCAGAATCGTGGTGTAGGCCTTGAACTCGGCATCGAGAAAGTAGCCAGTTATGGAGCGGTGACGCCAGGCACTGAAGTGCAGCGTGAAATTGATCCCGGAAATAAACATAAAAATGATCGCCACAATCTCGATCTGCGGTTTATCAATGAAATAACCCATGCTGGCATCATGTGTGGAGTAGCCGCCAATCGCGACAGTGGAAAAACTGTGCGCAATTGCATCGAACAGGTCCATACCGGCCACCCAGTAAGCCAGGGCACAGGTAACGGTCAGGGTGAGGTAGATAAACCACAGTGCCTTGGCGGTTTCGGTGATACGCGGGGTCAGCTTGTTATCCTTCACCGGACCGGGGGTTTCGGCACGGTATAATTGCATGCCGCCAATGCCCAGCATGGGCATAATGGCAACAGCGAGGACGATGATGCCCATACCGCCGAGCCACTGGAGTTGCTGGCGATAAAACTGGATCGCCTTGGGTAAATAATCAATGCCGGTCAACACCGTGGCGCCGGTGGTGGTAAGACCGGAGATGGATTCAAAAACCGCGTCCATTACGGACATCTGCAGCTGGTCTGACAAGATGAGCGGCAGCGAGCCGAATAGCCCCAGCACCGTCCAGAACAACACAACAATCAGAAAACCGTCACGCAGGCGTAGATCGCGGGTATAACTTTTAACCGGCAACCAGCAGACGATACCGGTAACGAGCGTGACGATAAAAGCATCAAAGAAAGGTACGAGAGCGCCATCATTATAAATCACGGAGACCAGCATGGGAGGCAGCATGGTGGCACTGAACACCATAAGAAGAATGCCAAGGATGCGCTGGATAACAAAAAGTTGCATGATTTAAAAGGGACGAGGGACGAGGGGTGTGGAACAAGCAGGATTTATTGTAAACTGACCGGCCAAGACAAGTGGTGCAGCACTATTGGCCAGATCCATAACAGTAAAATACCCGATACTCGTCACTCGTCACTCGTCCCGTTATATTTATATAAACGTAATGCCCACCTGGAACAGCCGCTCCACTTCGGCGATGCGTGCCTTGTCGACCAGGAACAGGATGACATGATCTTCTGACTGAATCACGGTGTCGTGATGGGCAATGATCACTTCGTTGCCGCGCACAATCGCACCGATAGTGGTGTCCGGCGGCAGTTTGAGATCCTCGATTTTGCGACCCACCACTTTGGAAGTGGTTTTATCACCATGGGCAATGGCTTCAATCGCCTCCGCAGCACCCCGACGCAAAGAGTGGACCTTCACCACATCACCACGACGGATGTGGGTTAACAAACTGCCGATGGTGGCCTGTTGTGGTGAGATGGCGATATCGATGTCTCCACTTTCGATCAGGTCCACATAGGCCGCGCGATTGATCAGAGTCATGACCTTGCGGGCACCACGCCGTTTGGCCAGCATGGATGACAGAATGTTGGCTTCATCGTCGTTAGTGAGGGCACAGAAGACGTCGGTCTTCTCGATATTTTCTTCCAGTAGCAGATCCTGATCCGCGGCATCGCCTTGCAAGACAATGGTTTTTATCAGTTCATTGGAAAGCAGGCGGGTGCGCGCCGGATCATGATCGAGTACTTTTACCTGGTATTTGTTTTCCAGCGCCTGGGCTACGCGTTTGCCAATATTGCCGCCGCCGACGATCATAATGCGTTTGTAGGGCTTGTCCAGACGGCGCAGTTCACTCATCACTGCGCGGATGTCCCTGGTGGCGGCGATAAAGAAGACTTCATCATCAGCCTCGATGACGGTATGACCTTCCGGCAGGATGGCGCGATTGCGGCGATAGATGGCGGCAACCCGGGTATCAATTTTCGGCATGTGTTCCCGCAGGGTGCGGAGCTCATGCCCGACCAGAGGTCCACCGTAATAGGCCTTTACACCGACCAGTTGTACCTGGCCATCGGCAAAGTCGAGGACCTGTAATGCCCCCGGGTGTTCAATGAGTCGCTTGATGTAGTCGGTGATCAATTGTTCCGGACTGATCAAAAAGTCGATGGGGAGTGCCTCAGTCCCGAACAGGTTGGGTTGTGTCAAGTATTCAATGGCACGGATGCGGGCGATCTTGGTAGGAGTGTGAAAAACACTGTAAGCCACCTGACAGGCCACCATGTTGGTTTCGTCACTGTCGGTGACCGCCACCAGCATGTCGGCATCTTCGGCGCCGGCTGCGCGCAGGATATCAGGGTGGGAGGCATGGCCGTTGACGGTACGCAAATCGAGGCGATCCTGCAGAAGACGCAGGATATCCTCGTTCTTGTCGATGACAGTAATGTCATTCGCCTCATGGGCCAGGTTTTCAGCCAGCGAACTGCCAACCTGACCGGCACCGAGAATCAGAATTTTCATAGGCTTGCGTTATTATTATCAGCGATGAATGTTTGCGGCTGAGTTCAGTTTTCGGAACTTAAATTCTTGGGATCAATGCCCAGGCTGCGTAACTTGCGGTACAGATGGGTCCGCTCCAGCCCAGCGGCTTTGGCGACTTTGCCCACACTGCCGCCAGCCAGGCGTAAATGATGCTCGAGGTATTCCCGTTCAAACTGTTCCCGCGACTGACGCAGGGGCAAATCATAATTGATCCCCGGCCCCACGCTGCTCGTGCCCTCGGGGGCAGGAGCGCCCAGTGCAGCCTCAACCTCGTCGAGACTGACCTCACTGCCGGACCCTACGATCAACAGACGCTGGATCAGGTTCATCAGTTCGCGCAGATTGCCGGGCCAATCGTAATTCCGTAGCCGGTTTTGTGCCGCAGTACTGAACTTGCGGTAGGGCAGATCTTCCTGGTCCACGTACAGCCGGGTGAAGTAGGCGATCAATTCCGGGATATCTTCGCGATGATTGCGTAGGGGCGGGATCTGAATTGGCACAACGTTGAGCTGGAAATACAGATCCTTGCGAAACCGGCCCTGATCGACCAGCGCCTCCAGATCCTGGTGGGTCGCGGCAATAATGCGCACCCGCAGTTCAACCGGCTGGTTAGCACCAGTTCGCTGGAAGGTGCCGGTTTCCAGGGCCGAAAAGAGTTTCGTCTGGGTGGCGGGATCCATGTCGGCGATGTCATGCAGTAGCAATGTGCCACCGTTGGCCTGTTCCAGCAGACCATAGTGCACTTTGTCACCCTCTTCGGTACCAAACAGATCCCGGGTCGAGGTTTCAGCGGTCAGGGTGGCCACATTGACCTCGATGAAGGGGCGCTCACGTTGGGCGCTGTGATTATGCAGGTAACGGGCCACCACATTGATACCGCAGCCGGGCTCGGCGGACATCAGGACCCAGCTGTCATGTTCCGCGACGCGTTTTACCTGTTCACGCAGGCGTTGCATGGTGGCGCTTTTGCCCAGCGGTTCACTGCTGGTGTGGCTGAGACGCCGCAGTCCCAGGTTTTCCCGTTGCAGTTTGTCTGCCTCGAGGGCATGTTCAATGGTCAGCAGGAGTTTTGCCAGGGACAGAGGTTTTTCAATATAGTCGTAGGCGCCGAGGCGGGTGGCTTCAACAGCGGTTTCGACCGTACCGTGACCAGACATCATGATGACCGGCATGGGCAGACCGGTTTCCTCGCGCCACTCCTTCAGTAAGGTGATGCCATCGACATCCGGCATCCAGATGTCGAGCAAGACCAGATCAGCCCGGCGGGCACGATGGGCCTGGCGGGCATGGCTGCCGTCTTCAGCAATATCGACTTCATAGCCTTCATCCACCAGGATTTCCTGCAACAGGTTGCGGATATCGGGCTCGTCATCGACGACCAGAATATAGGGCGCACGCGTACTGTCCTCGGTTGAAGGTGTCATGTGTGGATCAGGCTGCGGCATTGTCATTGTTGGAGAATTGGTTACTGTTTTGCCATTCCGGTATTTCCCGGTCGGCATCCTGACTAACGACCGGTAACCTTATTACAACACAAGCGCCGGTACCTTCAACATTTTCTGCCTCCAGCATGCCGCCGTGCTCCTCGACGATCTTTTTGACAATCGCCAGCCCCAGCCCGCTACCCCTGGACTTGCTCGTCACGTAGGGCTCGAACAACTGTCCGAGGAGTTCGTCAGGAAAGCCGGGGCCGGTGTCCTGAAATTTCAGTTCGACATAACGGCAGGCATATTCTTCCGCACAGCGGGTTGAGATCACCAGCTCACCGGCCTGGTAGTCCATGGCTTCGAGGGCGTTTTTAATCAGGTTATGGAGGAGCTGTCGCAAGCGACCGACGTCGGCCTCAATATGTGGCGTGCTTTTGTCGAGTTGTAACGAGAAATTTACCCCATTATCACCACCCTGATACAGTTCAAGCACTTCCCGGATAATGGCATTCAAATCCACGTCTTCCCGTTGCAGCGTCGGCATGCGGGCATACTCGGAAAAGGCCTTGACCATTTCTTTCATGGTTTCAACCTGTTGCACAATGGTGTGCGTGGAACGGTCCAAAACCTCAGCATCTGCCGGTTCCATTTTGTCGAGATATTTATGGCGCAGTCGCTCGGCGGAAAGCTGGATCGGAGTGAGGGGATTTTTAATTTCATGGGCGAGACGCCGTGCCACTTCACCCCAGGCGGCGTTACGCTGGGCCTGGATCAGGGTGGTAATATCATCGAAGACGATCAGCGTGCCGCCGGACATTTCGCTACTATCGGGCAGGAGCGTGCCGCGACACATCAATACCTGCCGGCCTCCGCGAGTGAATAGCGTGATCTCCTCCTGCCAGTCGGCCTCTCCCTGTTCCAGGTGCTCATAGATGGGCTCCACCAATGCCTGCAGGATTGGGCGGTCCGCCAGCAATCGTTCCAGTGGCAGACCATGATAATGCGGCAGGTCAATCGCCAGGATCTGGCTGGCGGAGGGATTGCTGGTATGCAAGCAATGTTCGGCATCGAGGGTCATGACGCCGGAGGACAGATTGGTAAGCACAGTTTCCAGATAGGCATGCTGGGCCTCGGCACGTCGCTGGCTGTTGCTGGCTTCATTGCGCGCCAGTGAAATTCGATGCGTCATTTCATTGAAGGAACGGACCAGGAAACCCAGCTCGTCCCGACCGGGGAGTGGCAGGCGTTTTTCGTAATCCCCGGCCGCCACCGCCCGGGTGCCTTCTACCAGATCAGAAATCGGCGCAACCATGCGGCGTGCGGCGTAAAAAGCCGCCCAGATCGCCATCAAGATGCTCAGCAGCAAGACCAGTGACAGTGTCAGAATAAAACTGTATTTCAAGGGAAGGCGCAGGTAAGCCAGTTCGCGGTACTTGCCGAAAGCTGACTGGACACTGTCCGCCAGGGTGTTGATTTGACCTGGCACGGGGTAAAGCGCCTGCAGCACGCGGGTCTCTTTGAGCGGATCCGTGCCGGGAACCGGGACCGCCACCCGGATGTACAGGCCGGCATCCTTGAGGGGGACCAGACCCACGTCCGTTTTCCCCTGGCGCAACAGAAGCTGGGTACTGGTATCGAGTTGCACCGGCAGGAGTTTTTCGGTTTCCACGCTACTGGCGGCAATAATGCGGCCATTGAGGTTAAACAGGGTCAGCTCACTGGCGTCACTTTCACGGCGTAGATCATTCAGCATCAAGGCGGCCACGTCATTACTGGTTTCCAGCAGCACGCCGGCCATGTCCTCGCCTTCGTCCAGGAGTTTGTTCATGCGGATGCCCAACGAGGTTTTACTCAGTTCGAGGGCGTCATTGAGGGCATTTTCAATCCGCACATCAAACCAACTGTCGATACCGCGCTGCAGAAAGTCGAGGGAAAAGTAGTACACCACACTGACCGGGGTGACGGACAATATCACAAACATAATCACCAGACGGGACGTCAGACGTGAACCGGCAATCTGTTGGCGGTATTGCTGGACCAGGCGCCACAGACTTTTGGTAATGAGGCCGACAAACAGCACGATGGCCAGCAGGTTGATCCCCAGTAAGACGGAATAGAGCTGGCCGAACAGTGCGGCATTGTGGGTCGCATCGCTCATCAGGTAAAGCGAGGTCAACAGCAGCACGAACAGCGCTACGATGGGTGCGCTGCCGGAGAAAAGCTTCTTGATTACTGTGTTAACGGCCATGAAACCCAGTCACTGTCGAGTTTCCAGTCAGAGGAAATATAGGCCAGGGGCCGCATGGGTGCCGGCAGTGATTCAATATCCAGACGGGTCCGCATACGTACCTGGTAGCGGGCCTCTGGCGACAAAAGGTTGGCATCGATTAGCGGCAGATCGGTAATGTATCCCAGTGCAGCCAGGGCCGTCTCCAGGGAGGCATAATGGTCCTGCACGCCGCTGTTGAGATTGTGGATGATAAATTTTTCCGACAGAGCGTGGTATAGCAACAGGTATCCTTGTTCCAGTTCCGCCAGATTCTTGTTCCAGTACCAACGGATCTGTTCCACCTCAATGTTCAGCAAGATCAGGAATGGTACCCCGTTTTGCAGGGCCTTCAGGGCTTCATCTGAAAACCGGTAGTCGATACGGCTGTCGAGCTGATAGACCCCCGCCACCAGTTTTGTTTCCAGAGACTTGATGATGAAGGCTTCTTCCGCGGTACAGGTCTGGGTGGGCAGTAATGTTGCCATACCCACCAGCAGGCCAGCCAGCCAGTGGCGACCCATCGAGTGTATGTCATGCCTTGTGGATGCAGGCATAGAAAAATCCATCCATCCCTTCCTCGCCAGGCAATATCTGTCGACCCACCTGTTGGTCAAGGCCCCAGCTTGCCGTAATCGGGACCAGGCGGGCATCGGTGTGAGTAGCGAGAAAGCGTTGTATTTGTTGTGAGTTTTCCTGTTTTAACACGGAACAGGTGGCGTATAAAAGCTTCCCTCCTGGTTTGAGCAGGGGCCAGAGGGCCGTGAGGATTTGATCCTGGAGCCTGACCAGGGGCGGCAGATCCTCAGCCCGACGGAGCAGTTTGATATCCGGATGGCGCCGAATCACTCCGCTGGCACTGCAGGGGGCATCGAGGAGAATGCGATCGAAGGCTTGGTGGTTCCACCAGCCAGCCGGCTGGCTGGCATCGCCGAGGACGCAGGTGGCCTGCAACCCCAGGCGATGCAGGTTTTCTTCCACCCGTTGTAACCGCTCCGCACTCAGGTCGAGGGCGACCAGTTCCGCCAGCCGGGGCTGGCGTTCCCGGATATGGGCGGTCTTGCCACCGGGGGCGGCGCAGGCATCCAGCACGCGCTCACCGGGTTGGGCGTCCAGTAACTGGGCTGCCAGCTGGGCCGCCGCGTCCTGAACCGAGACCACACCCTGGGCGAAGTCCGGCAGGCGTTCAACCGGCAGCGGTTCAGCCAAAGTCAGGCCAGCTTCAGAATAGGGTGCGGCAGTGGCCCCGATACCGTTTTCTGCCAGTCGTGCCTGATACGAGGAGCGGTCGTACCGGGTGGCATTTACCCGCAGGGTCATGGGCGGATTACGGTTGTTGGCCGTGGTGATGGTTTCCCAGTGCTGCGGCCAGTCTTGTTGCAGTTGTGTCAGTAGCCAGGCGGGGTGGGCGGTGCGGGCCACATCATGCTGTTGCAGGCGCGCCATGAGCGCTTCACGCTGGCGAAGAAAGTTGCGCAGCACGCCATTGATGAGTTTCTTGGCCCAGGCTTTCTTCAGCTGACCTGCCAGATTAACGGTTTCGGCTACGGCGGCATGGTCAGGAATACGCATCTCCTGGAGTTGATACAAACCCAGTAGCAGGGCGGCCTGAAGATCCGCGTCCCGTTTTTTTAGCGGACTACGCAGGAGTTGTGACAGCAGCCAGTCCAGTTGCCAATACCAGCGCAATACGCCATAGGCCATGGCCTGCGCCAGGGCCCGATCGCGTTCCGCCGGCACTCGCTTGAGCAGGTTGTCGAGGGCGTCGGGCAAGTTCCGGCCATCACGGAGTACCTGGGTAACCGCTCGATTGGCCACCAGGCGGGCGGACAGGGGCGCAGACGCTGGGCTAGTCACCGAGTTGCGTGCCGGGCGTCAGCCAGTCGGGCCGGCCGTTCAAAAAGGCGGCGACATCCATGGATTTGCTGCCGGCAGGCTGGAGTTGAGTCAGGCGTAGCACACCTCGCCCGCAGCTGACATCAATGCCTTGTTTGTCACACTGGATAACGGTTCCCGGCGAAGCCTGGTTATCATCGGACCGGGGCTGGGCCGCCCAGATACGTAACGTCTGTCCTTTCACACTGGTTTGGGCGACGGGCCAGGGATTAAAGGCCCGGATCTGACGATCCAGCACTTCGGCCGGGTGTTGCCAGTCGATGATGGCTTCCTGCTTGGTCAGTTTTGCCGCGTAGCTGGCCTCGGTTTCGTCCTGCGGGACAGGCGTCAGTTCACTGAGTTGATCAAGCGCCGCGACAATGGCTTCGGCTCCGAGGTGCGCGAGACGGTCGTGCAGACTGGCAGCCGTGTCGTCATTCACAATGGGGCAGGTCAGCTTCAGCAGCATGGGACCGGTGTCCAGGCCTCTATCCATTTGCATGATGGTAATGCCGGTTTCCTTGTCACCGGCCAGGATGGCGCGTTGAATGGGGGCGGCACCGCGCCAGCGCGGCAGCAGGGAAGCATGGATATTGAGACAGCCACAGCGTGGCAACGACAACACCTCGGGTGGCAGGATGAGTCCATAGGCCGCGACCACCATGACGTCGGCATCGAGGGCGCGAAGCTGCTCGAGTGCTTGCGGAGTTTTTAGTGATTCCGGCTGGAGCACCGGAAACCCATGTTCCAGCGCCACTTGTTTAACGGGGCCCGGGGTGAGCTTTCGCCCGCGTCCGGCGGGGCGATCGGGCTGGGTATAGACGCCCACAATCTCATGCGGACTTTGAGTCAGGGCCCGCAGCGCCGCGGCGGCAAAATCCGGGGTGCCCGCAAAAACAAGGCGCAGGGGAGAGGAGCACGAGGTCGGAGATGAGGCCATATCAATAGCGCCTGATGGGTAAAAAGGCGGGTAGTGACTAAATCGCCAGTTTCTGCTGTTTTTGCAGCTTCTTGCGAATGCGTTGGCGCTTTAATTGGGACAGGTAATCAACGAAAAGTTTACCGCGCAGGTGATCCATTTCGTGCTGGATGCAGACCGCCAGCAGGTCGTCGGCTTCCATTTCAAACGGATTGCCCTGCTTGTCGATGGCACGGACCTGGATCCGGGCGGCACGCTCGACCGGTTCATAGACACCCGGTACCGACAGACAACCTTCGTCAATGGCCTGGCTGCCTTCACGGGTGATGATTTCCGGATTGATGAAAGTGAGAGGCTGGGGCTTGTTTTCCGCCACGTCCATGACAATGATTTGCTCATGAACGTTAACTTGAGTGGCTGCCAGGCCGATACCAGGAGCAGCGTACATGGTTTCGAACATGTCGTCCACGAGCCGGGCGATACGGCCGTCGACATTTTCGACCGGCGAGGCCTCGTTCCGCAACCGCTCATCCGGATAATTAAGAATATTGAGTATTGCCATACAATTTCACACTATACTTCTAGTACAATTGTAAAAAAAGCTGCTAACATTATGATACTACAGGATAAGAGCATCACTCGAATTTGAGAAAC
>JBECLA010000018.1:0-11279 GCA_040235565.1 Thiohalomonadales bacterium
GTCGGGACCAGATTGTCACTGGCACTGAACTACGTCAGGCAAAGGAACCGCCGGAGATCGATCGCCTGACACGTAATGCGCGCGTGTTTGCCCGGGTCGAACCGCAACAGAAACTCGACATCGTGCAATCCTTGCAACGTCATGGTCACTTCGTCGCTGTCAGTGGTGACGGCGCCAATGACGCACCGGCCTTGCGCGCCGCCCAGGTTGGCATCGCGATGGGTAAAAGCGGCACCGATGTCGCACGTGAGACCGCAGAACTGATCATCACGGATGATGATTTCAGCTCGATGGTAGCGGGTGTCGAGGAAGGTCGTATTGCCTACGCCAATGTGCGCAAGGTCATTTTTCTCCTCATCTCTACCGGGGCAGCGGAACTGGTGCTATTTACCCTGGCACTTATTACCGGCTTGCCTTTGCCTTTACTCGCAGTCCAGTTGCTATGGTTGAATCTGGTTACCAATGGTATCCAGGATGTGGCGCTCGCGTTTGAACCGGGCGAAGGTGATGAACTCGAGCGACCACCGCGGCCACCGAGGGAGTCCATCTTCAATCGAATCATGATCGAACGGATGGTCATTTCCGCCTTAACCATCGGCATCGTGGCCTTTTTACTCTTCCAGTGGTTAATGAATCAGGGTTTCACCATGGAGGAAGCACGTAATGGCACTTTGTTGCTGATGGTATTATTCGAGAATATCCATGTATTTAACAGCCGCTCCGAGACCCGTTCGGCCTTCCGGCATAATCCCCTGCGCAACCCGATTCTGTTATTCGGGACAGTTGCCGCCCAGTTGGTACACATCGGTGCCATGTATACCCCCTGGCTCAGCGATGTCTTGCAAATTCAACCGGTGTCACCGGAGCATTGGCTGCAGTTATTGGGTATGGCGCTCAGCGTACTGGTGGTCATGGAGTTACACAAACTTATGCATCATTACTTCTCAAAAAAGAACACACCGTAAACAGCACATTGCATATACATCATCGTTCACCCACCTCAAACTTCCCCTTCATAAACGCTTTATGACTTACGCTCTTCAGGGTTATTACAACAATCCGATTGAATTTTCTGTTGGAAGTGAAAGAATATAAAATCAGCGCCCATCAAACAGAATGAGTCGCGCTTATAAACCGTCAACGATTGATACCATCAGTCAATAAGGAATCCGTCATGTTAGAAAAGCACCAACCAGCGCCGCTATTCAGTTCACCCAACCAGGATAACAAGCCCGTCAATCTGGCCGACTATAAAGACAAACAAAACATCATTTTGTATTTTTACCCCAAGGATGATACACCCGGCTGCACCATCGAAGCCAACCAGTTTACCGAACTGGCCAGGGATTTCGCCGCAGTTGATACGGTAGTCATTGGTGTCAGCAAGGACTCTTGTGAGAGTCACCAGGCGTTTATAAATAAATTCGATCTCAACCTGGAGTTACTGGCTGACACCACGGGCGAGGTCTGTGACAAGTATGGGGTGTGGCAGGAAAAGGAAAAAAGCGGAGTTAAAAAAATGGGGATCGTACGCTCGACGTTTCTGATTAACAAACAAGGGATACTGGAAGAGGCTATGTACAACGTCAATCCTGATGGGCACGCACAGGAAATGCTAGACAAGATTAAAGCACTATAGTGCAGGGACACAGTGAAAATGTGAGCGAGTATCGGCTTACGGCCAAAACAAGTTACTCGCATGCAGTAAAACGAAATTCGGGTTAATGCTGTTATATTTTCAGGGTTTTACTGCAATTCATTTAGATTTCTACTATTTTGCCCGTTCGTTTCATCTCCACCAGTCGGTGTACCATGGGAGTGCAGATAACTTCCATGGCATGTTCCATGGAGCTACCAGGTACTACCAGGGTATTTGAACGGGACATGAAGGAACCGTCGAGCTTGTTAAGAAGATCGGGAAAATCAAATTTTTTCGGTTCACGAAAACGAATCACAATCATGCTCTCATCCAGGCAGGGTACCTCACGGGCAATAAAGGGATTGGAGGTATCCACCAGTGGAACCCGCTGAAAATTAATATCGGTCAGCGAAAACTGCGGAGTGATGTATTTGATATAATCGGGCAATCGCCTCATGATGGCATGGGCCACCGCTTCCTGCGTACCCCCTTTTTCTGTGGTATCGCGGTGTATCTTCTGTATCCATTCCAGATTGATCGCTGGCACCACACCAATCAGCAAGTCGACCCACCTGGCCACATCGATACCGTAATCAGCCCGTTCCATCATCTGCTGACGCACCTTTACCACGAAGGGGTTGTGTGAGGGAGACATGTCGCGCCGCGACCAGCTTTCCCAGGTCACACCACCATGCATGCCCTCGTAAAAAAGCAGATCACTACCCTCCGGAATCTCTTTCCATGGTGTAAAGGTGCCCTCAGGTACAGCCAATGCCTCAGCCTGTTCCAGATTCTCGGCATACTTACGATACAAACATGAGCCTGTGCGAGAATACTCTTGAAAGACACCCTCCATTCGATCGAACAGGTTGACCTCCGGACCAAAATGACTGAGTCGCCTGCCGCGCTTGATCGACTCGGCAACGACCTCACGCATCTTTTCCCGGTTATAGCGCCGGAAACTGTTTCCCTCAATGAAAAATGGGATAATTTTCTCACGCCGAAAAACCTTTGCAAATGCGCTGCATACCGTCGTCGTACCTGCTCCCGATGAGCCAGTAACAGCAATAATAGGGTGCTTTACAGACATCTTTATACTCTTGGAGTCCTGTCACTAACTTTACGCGAAATATAAAATAATGATACAGCGAATGTCAGCTAGCGGCCAAAAGCAGACATTTAGCGCCGAAATTCAATGGCGCGCGCTTTTTAGCGACCACTGGAATGACTTGTTATGTGGCGTCCTTTTTTGGACACTCACGACGATACTTCCTTTTCGGATTGCGCTGTGTGTGTCGGGAATTCCCATCTGAAGTCGCAATACTCAGCGCCATTCACGATGGTCTGTGTACGAACCAATTCGATCCCATATTCGCGTGCCATGCAGTAGTCCAGGTTGCATAAGCAATGCGCGGTGACCTCGGGAGGAACACCCTGGTCCTTGAAGTAGTCAGCAGCCGGACAAACTGTGACGTCGAACGCCACGCCTGTATCCGATGGCAGGTGCCGATGTACAAATGGTGGGGTGAAGAAGTAACGGGTTATTATTCCAAATAGCCATTTGAACCTGGTTTCCCGTTTGGCACTGCGAAGTCGTGAAATTTTGAACATGGCAGCCGTCACGGGTTGGTAATACTCTGCTCCGACCGTCTCGACGAATTCACCGGCCTCGACCTGGCTCATGCCATGTTCCTGCACGGCTCGATAAAGTGATAAATTCCACTCGTAATATCGCATCAGGAGGTTGAGTGAGAAGCCATAGCGGGGACGACTGGGTGCCAACCGAGATTGCCAATTACGAGTTGAGCGCCAGACTTGCTCTGACTTGTCCGGAAAATGCTTCTGTAAATGATAAGTTGCGGCTCGCCTGAAATTAACGTCCGGCAAGTACCAACGAAGAAGTACCATAATCATATTCCACCTCCTATGCGGCAAAATCCGTAATGCCCAAGAGTTTGAAGCTATTGCCGTTCTTGAGCCGCAGACGGCATTCCATTCCCAGTAGAAAGCTCGAATTCTTATGCCTTATCTGAATTTCTGGAAGACACGTGGATCAATCGCCGCTGCACCGAACATACCACCCGAAAGAGCCCCGGCGATTCCAGGACTCATCACGTCCTGGCCTGACAAGAATAGACCGGGAACAGGGGTGCGGGCGTTGAGTGCATCCGATAACATTCGACGCGGGGTCGTTTCGACGCCATAGATCCCACCCTTCTCGTGGCCGGTAAATAAAGCAGTGGCGAGTGGCGTGCCAAGTTCGTGGTAAACGATAAGCGGCGCCAGGTCCGGGAATTTCTCCGCGAAGAACTCCAGCATCCTGGACTCGATACGCTGCTTGAACCCGGCCCACTCGTCGGCATTTTCATCAGCCCCGCCATCCGCAAATTTGGCCACTGATGACCAGTCGGCCCAGAGCAACATATCACCGGTGTGTTTGTTCGACGGACCTGGATCATGCGTGGGATCCTTGAGCGAGGCAAACGACACAAACATCATCGGAATTGGTTCGCCACCTGCCGCTGCCCAGATGGCATCATTGGTATCCCAGCTTTGGTAAAACCAGTGGTTCGCGCGTGTTGCCCCGTGTCGGGCGATATCACCCTCGAAGCCGAGAAACAGATCGAAGTGGCAGATCGACGGCTTGAATGTCGCTATCTCGGTAGCCCAGGGCTGCTGGCGAATTTCCTCCGGCAGCAGGTGCTTCACGGTTTCACTGGCGCCGATCGCCGAGACGATGAAGGGCGCGTTGAATTGTTCACCGGGTTTGGTGCGCACGCCTACGGCTTTGCCGTCTTCAAATAATATTTCGCTGACCGGTGTTCCGGCGCGGGCGCTGCCTCCCGCGGCTTCGATCACGGGAACCATTCCCCTGGCAATGGCAGCGGCACCGCCGACAGGATAGGCGGCGCCTTCGAGATAGTGGCCCATGATCGTACCGTGAATGGCGAAGCTTGCTTCTTTCGGTTTACCGCCATAGGTGCCCCACTGTGCCGACAACACCGCGGCGAGCTGCGGGTTGCTGATGAGTTCCGCGATGACCTCGCCGGTCGTGCGACTGCACCAGCGCTGCATCTTCTTTTTATTCCACCAGTGATGCGCAGAACGGAATGGCTCGGGCATGGCTCGCTCGGCACCCACCATGTGTCCGGCCTCCTCCGCCGACAGCAATGCCTCAAAGTAGGCATCGATTTCGGCAGCATTATCGGGAAACCGGTCCTTGAGCTCCATCTTGTAGGCTTCGGCCGGGCGCCCTACCGAAATCTCGAATCCATCCGGGAAGTGTAGCGTGTCGTAGATAGTGCCAACCGAGCGAAACTCGATGGTCCCACCACTGAGCCAGTCCAGGATCCGGCCCGCCAACTGATCATGGCCGAATGTGCCACAATAATGGAGGCCGACGTTCCAGGAGAAGCCGTTTCGAGAGAAGGAATGTGTCAGTCCACCGATTGCCTGCGCTTGCTCAAGAAGCAAGACTTTGTGATCCAGCCGGGAAAGTGCAGTGGCCGTCGTCATTCCGCCCATGCCAGATCCGATGACAATGACATCGAACTCATTAGTTGATGCTTTAGCTGTCATTTACCGGCATCTCCTCTTTTTCCCCCGCATGTCTGTCAATTATATCAGTAACTGTTCCGATTTCAGGTCAACCGATTGCTCTTAACTGATAACAGGTATTTGCATTTCATATCCGAAAGTGCCAAGTGTGAATGGCCACTTTGGGTCGGTATGCGTCATAGTCTCAGATCGGCCATAAGCGGTTATTCATCAAACACGAAAAAAACCCCGCCGAAGCGGGATTGTGAATAGGTTAATGTTGTTAGGATTGTTTACGCCGATTTACAAACCCAAGACCAGCAAGTTGTATTTACTCATCGACTAGAAGACCTGTGATCGCTACAATGATAAACACTTCTGAACTCGCTTCATTGGTCACACGTACCACATCCTGAAAGACATATCCGGTTTCAAAGGCCCTATGGATGCCCGAGCCAAAGAAGACCTCGCGAATCATGATGTCAGATTCACCATCATTAATGTAAAATCCGATTCGTGTAGAAGGAGTTGGCGCGAATCCCATCTGCGGAGAAACGCTAAGATCAGTAAGAATAAAGCGTTTCCCTGGAGGGACCACAAACCGATCGACTGTATTGCCAGGTGCGAGTCCATACGCGCCCCTATTAACGATTTCTGGTCCTGTCGCCTGGTCGACAATTGTCACAGGGACTGGATTATCAGCCTCATTGTTTACGCTTATGTTCCACTCACCAGCCTGTTCCACTTGCACTGGATCGGGTACATTAACATCTATTGGTCCTGTGATAGTTGCTTCAACTGACCCTGAGACTGGTGGCATACTGATAACGTTAACGTCTTTTGGAAGTGGGTCTGCATTCGCAACAGACACAATTAAACTGGATAAAAAAATTAAGAAATATTTCATTTTGTGTCCCTCCTTGTGAAATATCTAAATGAATAGCAGCCGATTGTTTCGCTATCACGACTTCGTGATTGGATGAAATGAGTTAGATCATTGAAGCGAAAGGTTGATCATTGCAGGTACGAAAAAAGGATTAAAAAATGCCCGTCTCGGCTTAGCATCGACACCCATGGCTTTCGCGTTTAGCAAACAAAAACCCCGCCGAGGCGGGATTAGATTAATATTTATTGCATTGAAGTTTATGGTATTGCAGGGATAGTTTCGTAGTTGCTTGTAGTAGACTGGTTCTGACCACCAAGTATACTACTGCCTTCACTAGTGGCAGTGTTTTGTAAACCACCACTAATGCTGCTGACCGATGCGCTAGCTCTGTTGTTGTTTCCGCCGCTAATACTACTTGAAGAACCACTGGTGTTATTATTTGTTCCTCCACTGACACTGCTGGAGTTCCCGCTAGCGGTGTTGTTATTGCCTCCGCTAACACTGGAGTACGTACCACCGGCCGAATTACTGAACCCTCCGATGACAGTTGCATATACGCCAGTAATATAGTTGTGACGCCCAACAACAATTCCACCAAAACTTAGGTAATCATTATCAATACCTGCCACAATGTTATGCGAGCCGGTGCGAAGATATGGTGGGTGTGTCTGAGGGTAAAACTCATTGTAACCCACGATGAGGTTACCAAGCCCGTTTACTTGAATTAATAGTGGATCGACTTCACGCGGATCATCCGGGTGTCCATTTGTTGCACCCAAACCGTTCACAATCTGTACATTAACACCTGTAAACAAGGCGCGAGGGTAACCTTTAATATCCATGCCATAAGTGAGAATTCCATCCAGTTCGAGTACGGTATTGCTTTTAACTACAGCAAGTTCAGTTTTTAAATTCGCAATTTCAGTATTGGCCGCTTCTAACTCGGTGATGAGATTTTCAACAGCAGCCTCTAAGACAGCGACACGATGGGCAACACCATTCTCTTGCCCTGCTTGAGTTATTGATGGCGTAATGATGATGAATGATAAAAATAAATAGACAATCCATTTATTTGATTTCATTGTGCCTCCCATTTCATATATCAAAAAACTATAGTATTTGTGGGATTTTTGCTCAATATACTGAATGTACTAACCTATTAATGATAAGTAATTTTTATTAAATGCCCGTCGCGCTCGATGTGGAGCTCAATGACCGCTTTGGGTCAAAAGCAGACTTTGATGATCGAGTATTCCTGCCACTTATGCTTTTTGTTAACTGGTCACTTTCTTTATGAGTTGCACCAGTTTTTCCATATCAACCTCTTTTTCGGTGTCTACCTTGATTGTAGTAGCAGTCTCACTGTCTGTGATCGGTTCATCTGACTCAAGCTGCCTCTCCAGCACGGCAAGTGTTGCTTCCGAAGCGTCTTTATCCTGCTTCGTCCGTTTGCGGATACGTGAGCGCAGTGTGCTTTCACTTGCCTGCACATCCAGAATAATAAATGGCACCTTGAGTGATTTTGCTAACGCTTTAAACTGTTTGCGATGGCTTTTCTTCAGAAATGTGGCATCCACTATCACGGAGGGACCGGCCTGCACAATCAAGCTGGCAAGATCCAACAGACATTGATAGGTCTGATTCGTCATGTCTGAGCTATAAGCACCTTTACCGATAGCCGACCTGGTTCTGGTTTCCGCACTGAATCCAAGCAGGCGCTTGCGCTCTACATCAGACCGAATCTGGATCGCGCCATAAGTTTCGCGTAATTGTTGCGCCAGCCAGGTTTTCCCTGAGCCTGACAAGCCGTGTAAAATGATCAGGACCGGGGAGGCAAAGCTCTCGATATAATTTTGCGCCAGGGCAAGGTATTTTCTGGTGGTTGTTAGATATTCAGCGGCCTTCTTCGGGTTAGTGGCCTGCTGTTTGACGCCAATACTGTTGACTTTAGCGCGCACCATGGCGCGATAGACCAGATAAATGCACCACATACCGAGCCCACTATAATCGCCATTGCGGCTCAGGTACTCATTCAGGAATCGTAATGCCAGCTTGTGTTGCTGGTGAAAATCCAGATCCATATACAGGAATGCCACTTCACTGATGGTATCGATCCAGCGCAGGTCTTCGGAGAACTCGATGCAATCGTAAATCACCGGTTTGCCCTCGGGCAGAATGATGTTTGCCATGTGCATATCACCGTGACACTCGCGCACCGAACCCTGTTGCTTGCGTTGCGCGATTAAATCCTCACGTTTAGCCAATGCGGCTACACTCCAGGCACGAACCGTCCGGCACAAACTGTTGATTTCCGCATCATCGGTATGCTGCAGTACCTGTTCAAAGTTCTGCATGATGCGCGAGCGAATCACCTCAAGCGTACCAAAATGCGTATCTTCCCCGGCCACCGGGATACGGACGTGAAAGTCGGCAACATGCCCGGCCAGTTGATCAATATGCGATGCGGTCAGTTCCCCCCGCGCAGTGACCAGATCCATGCGGTCGGTCGTGTCAAATTGCTGCATTTTTACCGCATACTCCAGTAGCGGCCCTTCCCCTTCCACCACCGGATGTTCCGGATCACCGTGCACACTTACCACCGCCAGATACATCTCCGGGGCCAGGCGCCGATTCAACCGGAGTTCCTCTTCACAATAATGCTTGCGTTTCTCCAGCGTGGTGAAATCAAGAAAGCCGAGATTGACCGGCTTCTTGAATTTATAAACATACTCGCCGGTCAGGACCACATAGGAAATATGGGTCTCGAATACTTCAAACTTGCCAGTGGCATGGGGAAAGCATTCTGCTGATTGCAGATGTTGAATGATCGTTTCGAGTTGAGTCTGCATGATAACAGCCTGGGCCTCCCGCGATGTCGGTCAATTACTCACCAGAAAATGAAATCCACAATCGAAGTGTAGGAGAGAAAAAATTTACCCTGCTGTTTTAGTGGGAAAATCCTGACCAATCCTGTATTCAATCAATAAAACCCTTAAAAACAGAAGATTACCGTGCCTGTCTGAAGCCACCAGACGGCGATAAGTATCGCTAATGAGTATGCATTCAAATCTTAATTAGTAATTATGAATATATTTAACTAATAATACTAAATTATTAAAAATCCGCTTTTTTGCGACTCCTCAAGTACCGAACGGAAGATCATACCAATGACACAACACGACACGCTAAAACGGATAGCACTGCTCTCCGCGTTTGCACTACCGACGACAGCCTTCGCCACCAATGGTTATCAACTCATCGGCGTCGGCTCCTATCAAAAAGGCCTGGCCGGTGCCGTTACTGCCAATCCCGGCAGCGCCATGACGGCGGTCACCAATCCCGCCGGTGCCGCCCGCGTGGGCAAGCGCGGTGATTTTTCCATGGAAGCCTTCATGCCGGATCGGAGTGTGGATTTTACCGCCCTGGGTGGGGACAAAGCGGACAGTACCGTGGATATGTATGGCGTGCCGGCGATTGGCTGGACCGCTCCGGTTTCTGACGGCAGCGATGTGTATTTCGGTGGCGGTATGTATGGCACCTCCGGCATGGGGGTGGATTATGCGGTCACCCAGATGGGCGGTGGTATGCAATGGGATGGCTACAGTAACATCTCCTTCTGGCAAATGGCGCCAGTGCTGGCCTGGAATGTGGATGAGAAGCTGAGTCTCGGTGCCTCCCTGAATATCGACTACCAGTCAGTCGCACTGAAACAACGTGTCACTGATTCGACTGCCCCGCTCCCCACTACGCTGAATCAGGTGGATCTCAGCCGCAGTGCCAGCAGCTTCGGCCTCGGCCTGAGCCTGGGGGTACTTTATGATCTGAATTCCGCATTTACTGTTGGTTTTTCCTACAAGAGCAAACAGTATTTCTCTGACCTGGAATATCAACTCGCTGCCGGTGATATCACCAATATGGGCACCCCCCTGCCAGCCGGTACCTACAGCCTGGATCTGGATTATCCACAGCAGGCCGCGGTGGGTATCGCTTACCGGGCGAACAATAAACTGACCTTCTCCGGGGACATCAAATGGATCAACTGGTCCGATACCATGGAGCAACTCATTATCAATGGCCCCGTTGGCCCCATCCCGTATAACGCCGGCTGGGACGATCAGACGGTGTTCGCAATCGGTATCAACTATGACATCAACGACAAATTCACCATTCGGGGTGGGTATAACTATGCCGAATCACCGATTGGCCCTGAAGATGTGGCCAATAACCTGATCCTCCCCGCAGTGGTGGAGACCCATTACACGGTGGGTGGCGATTATCGCTTCAATAACCATTGGGAGCTGGGTTTCCATTATATGTATGTGCCGGAAAACACGGTCACGGCGGACGCCTCGACAGGTATGCCAGGCGCTAAAATTTCGTTATCGGAAACTTCGCTTGGTGCCAATATCGGCTACCGTTTCTAGTTTCGTTACATTAGTTTGAATATAAAAAACCGGGCATTGCCCAGGCGGTTCCTTAACCTGTTGTAGAAAAAGAAAAACCCCGCAGCCAATTCAATGGCCTGCGGGGTTCCTCTTTGTTTCAAATTTCTCAGTTCATTAGCATCACTGATTGCCAGTAGCCACAAAACAAACGTCCGGTATCCAACATTCGTCATACCGGCGAATGCCGGTATCCAGGTTGGTTATTTCACTGAAACCAGAAGGAAATATTTGACTCATTTATTTTTTATTAGTGGATTCTGGCCTACGCCAGAATGACGCCAGTTGTGCCAGGAACAACATGGGCTTTGCTCCCTTTATTCCATATTACTGATCACACCAGCAAACTGTTCCACTGCTTGCCAGTCGGTAAATTCAATCACGGTATTGGGATCGGTCGGTCCTTTGGTCATCCACATAATGAAACGAATCATCATGCGATCAAACGGCCGGTAACGGGGGTAATCGATCTTGCCGGCAAACACCGCCAGTTGTTTCGGTTGCCAGTTAATCTGCTTCAGAAACTTCGGCATGTAGGGATTGGTTTGCGGGGTATTTTTATTTGGCTTGCGCGCCGTGACATTGACGGAGAAAAACGCATTGGGTTTATTCCCGAGGGTATCGGTATTGCGGTTGATAAACTCGATAACCTCGGGCCGGTGCTTGCCATAACGAATGCTGGCGCCGATCACGATCTTGTCAAACCTCCCCAGATCCACGGCCTGGGCTTCCATGACGTCCAGCAAGATCACCTCATGCCCTTGTTGTCCCAGCA
>JBECLA010000031.1:0-31009 GCA_040235565.1 Thiohalomonadales bacterium
ATTCACCGTGATGGTCACGGTGGCCTGGGCGGCACCGCCATTGCCGTCGCTGGCTTCATAGGTGAAGCTGTCCACGCCATTGAAGTTGGCATTCGGCGTGTAGGTGAAAGTCCCGTCCGCGTTCAGGGTCAGAATACCGTTCGTAACGTCTGTCACCGGCGTAGTGTTGACCGTCAGGCCGTCCCCGTCCACATCGCTGTCATTTTGCAGCAGGTCATTCACACCCAGTACCGCGGTTAACGCCGTATCTTCGTTGGTGCTATAGGCATCGTTTGTCGCTACAGGGATATCATTAACGTTGGTCAGACTGATGTTCACCATCTGAATAGTGGTACCGCCCAGATCGTCGGTCACCGTGACGGTGAAACTGTCGCTGCCAAACCAGTTCGGATCCGTCGGCGTAAAGGTCCACACCCCGGTGGCCGCACCGATCGCGGCGGTACCATTGGCGGCCGGGGTAGTAACACTGAAGTAAGTACCATCGGTCAGGCCTTCCGCATCGGTCACGGTCATAGTGCCGCCGACAACATCACCTTCGTTACCGACGTAGCTGATCTGACCACCGATTACTGCCGGATCATCGACAGGGGTAATTGTGAGGGAAACCGTTGCCGTATTTGAGGTAACACCACTCAGATCATTAATGGTGTAGGTGAAACTGTCGGCCAATGTTTCACTGCCATCGTGGGAATAGTCCACCGTGCCGTTAGCATTGACGGTGACCGATCCGTTGGTGGGACCAGAGACGACCACAATGCTGGACAGATCCAGCCCGTCATCAGTATCCGTGTCATTGGCTGCTAAATCCAGGGTAGTAGTACTGCCCTCGTTGACGGTGAAACTGTCGGCATTGGCAACCGGTGCAACATTAATTGGATTTACCGTAATCGTCACCGTCGCTTGAGACGTTCCTCCATTGCCATCGCTTACTTCATAAACAAAGCTGTCTGTGCCACTCCAATCCGGATTGGGGGTATAGGTGAAGGAACCATCCGCATTCAGATCCAGCGTACCATTGCTGACATCCGTTACCGGTGTTGTATTCACCGTAAGAATATCGCCATCGGCATCAGTGTCGTTTACGAGTATACCTGCAGTATAAAGATCGGCAATTTCCGTTGAATCAAGCGCACGATTGTAGATACCAACCTCATCAATCGTGCCATCAAAATAACGCTGATCCGCACCCGCCCGACCAATCCTCAAATTGGAATCCCACAGCGATCGATCAATTTCGGTACCCGTATCACTGCCTTCCAAAACTCCATCAACATAAAGAAATGCCTCCAGCTCACCGGGCGTCCCGGTTTCCTGCACCACAACCACAGCATGATGCCAGCCGGATGTATCAGTGAAGTCACTGGCAGAGGTAATATCAATGGATGCCGCACTTGCATCATGGTAGCCAAGGAAGAAGGTTATCTTGTTGTCAGCATTATACCGGCCGACCGTGAGATTCATCTCTGAATTATTAACATCGCCCGGAGTTGGCTCACCCCAACCGTTTTGGGTGCTAACACCCTGCCAGAGAATATGGTGTTGACTGGTTGTGGTATCCGTTTGAAACCAGGCTGACAGGGTAAAGCTTGTCGCCGTGGATAAATCAGCACTGGTCTGTAAATAATCACCCGTACCATCGAACGCCAGTGCGCCATCCCCCGTTCTGCTTGAGGTAGTCCAGGATGTATCACCTATCAGGGTTCCGTCATTACCGTTACCCGTCCCATCCGCAGTTGCAGATCCGGTCCCTTCATCAAATAGCCACAATGCTTCGAGATCCGCTACAGTATCTTTATTCGTCAACACATTGGTTACATAGAGAGTCTGATTCTCGTCAATACTGTAACTGTCATTATTGGCAACTGGTGCATCGTTGATATTAGCTATCGGTCCAACACTGCCACTGGTAAGTGATTCTGTCGTTCCCTGTAAATCAGTATAACTGGCGACAACAGTAATACTAGAACCAACGTCTGCATCTCCGAGGGTATAAATCGCGGTGGTTGCACCAAGAATATCAACCCCATCACGCTGCCACTGATAGCTGAACGTTCCCAGACCATCAGCATCACTGATGCCACTGACGTCCGCTGTCAAGATTTGATCTTCTGTTGGCGTCCCGTTGACTGTTACTGTCCCGGTTGGCGTATCGTTAAGCGGTGTAACATCAATGCTCATTGTGGCGGAGATAACTCCCAGTTCGGCATCGTTCACTGTGAAATCAAACGTTGCCAGCGGGGCACCATTTGCATCGGCTGACGGCGTGTAAATCAAGGTATCCAGTTGTGCGGCGGTTAGTGTGTCGTTGTTATTGACTGTTATGCCACCGTTATAGGTAAGCGTACCGCCAGCCAGCACCAGGTTAGTAAGGGTGGCCGATACCAGTGCATCGCCTTCAATATCGAAATACTTGAAATCACCTGTGTTAAATGCGTAAGCATTATCTTCTGTGGTAGTGACCGTATTATTCTGCGCTACCGGCAGGTCATTACCCGGTGTGCCCTGCAGCACCTGCACGCTTGTGGTTGCAACCATGCTGGTATTGGTCCCGTCAGCAGCGACAAATTCAATAATGCGTGTAGTGGCATCCGGATTATTCTGGGTGTTGTCATATGTTACTGTTGACAGTACCGATTGGTAATCCGCCAGGCTCCCCGTGCCGCTGATGGTCAGGGTACTGGTCGCCGCATCCCAGTTTACACTTAAGCCGGTCGAGCCGGCATTGGCCGACAAGGTTTCTTTATTGGTCCCATCGAGAGGATTGGTCAACACTATCGTGACCGAAGACAACGTTGTATTGTCAATATCAGATAACAGAACATCGCTATCTGTGATATTGATCGCCGTTCCACCGTCATAAAACGCAGTAGAGTAATTATAACCGGTAGCGCCCGAACTGTTGTTTGCATCCAGATCAAGTACCGGCGCATCATTCACCGGGTTTATCGTGATCGACACTGTCTCCCGGGCAATGTTGTTATGTTGATCAGCAACTTCAGTTGCAGTAAGTGCGCGCTCGTAAATCTGTACATGCTGCAATTCACCGCCAAAAAAGCGGTTTGGTTCCAGATCCTGTCTTCCACCGATAATGAGATTGCCTGACGGATTGATTGCGTCACCACCATTGGTTGCAAGACCACCTTGCAGCACACCGTCCAGATAAACCTGAATTCCGTCAGTAGATGACACAGTCAAGGTATATTCATGCCACTGTCCATCTCCGATGAAATCCAGACCACTATTTCCAATATCGATGTCCAACCAGGTAACAGCATCATTACTATCTACTACCCGGGTTCTCAGCTGATCCGGAAGTGATGTGGGACCACCGTACCAGCCGCTTTCGGTGGTATAGATATTAATGCTATTCGCGAATGAAGGGTCACCGTGGCTATAGAGATACTGGAATGTATTGCCACTATTGTCGTCGATCTTAAACTTGAAGGAGATGGTGAATTCGTTGTTATAAGAAATATCCGGCGCCTCGACATAATCGTTGATTTCATCGAAGCTGAGGGCGTTACCATACGGACCTGCAACTGTCGTAGTGCCGCTGATCGTTCCATCAGCTGTACCCACTGAGTCGGCTGCCGTGCCATCAAGATTCCAGTAATGGGTCGTGCCATCCGCCGATTCGGCCGCAAGGTAGGTGAATGTGTCCGTGCCATTGAAATCCGGATCCGGGGTGTAATCGAACGAGCCGTCCGCATTCACAACAACCGTTCCATTCGAAGTCTGGGTATAATCAAGCACAACGAGACCACTTCCGCTATCGTTAGTCAGCACCCCAGGCGCAGCGACATTCAATGTTGTGTCTTCATCGACATTGTATGCATCCGCCGTTGCTGTTGGTATCGCCAGCGTAGCCTGCCACTGCTCTTGTATGTCCTCAGTTATCGCAATTAGTGTCTCGACTTTCCCGGTTTGGTATTCCAGATCCCAGTCACCACCCAGTTCCGCATTGCCGGTCAAATCATCGGAGGCCGCCACGTCAGCACCGGTCAGTTGTGCCAGTGCATTTACGAGAGATTGTCCATCGTTGCTGGCCGCCAGATCGCAACCATACAACAACAGATCGCCATCCGCCGTTAAGGCCTGGCCCCAGTTGGCAATCTGCTTGGAATTTTGTAACAGGGTATCGAATTCAAGCCGGGTGTTACCCAGGTCGATGGTGCCGCCCGTACCGTGAGAAATAATGTGAATGGCATCAAGGTCACCGCGACTGGCCAGGATTTCGCTGATCTGATCAATGCCGTTTTGATTATTGTCCAAAAGAATAACTTCGAACTGACGATCAGTTGTTTGATTGTTCAACAGATCATCAAGCAATTGTTGATAATCAGGCGTGTCGGTATCAACAAACACCAGTTCGTGACGTTGTACTACTTCAACATTGGTCTGGTTGGCATCCGCCTGGGGAATCAACTCTGCCTCGATCGCAGGTTGTAATAATGCTTCACCCTGTAGCGAATCATTATTGATCACAAAGGCTTCTAGTCCGGCGGACAGCAGCAAGCGTGGTTCGAGCGTCTCAATAGTAGCACGCCGTAAACCGTGTGGATTTGTATGACTTAACTTATGTTTAAATGACAAACCCGTTTGCTCCAATCCAAAAGTGGGAGTTAACTTCCCTTGCCGGATTCAGCATGAAATGGCATTGAAGACAGGTTCTTCATCTCCGTGACATACTCCATCATGCATGATGAAGCCAATTCATTTGGTGGCCCCGCTGTCATGGGTTTAAAACCTTTAGACCGGTGGCTTTGCGTATAATGCCTTTCGGCAAAATTTGCCCTTTCAGCTGAATTCCAGAATTACCACACCAGTTAATGACTGTGTGCTTGTTTTATCGGCATGAACCATGAAGAAATGAAACATTTTCATCATGTTAGGCCTTATTTTTGCGATGGGTATATGTTTGGATACGACTTTTTATTTAGGCAGGAAATGAATTTATTACTATCTAACTATATCTTAAGTATTACTGATAATTATTCTGAACCAAGAACCTTCTGTGAACGTTATTTGATTTGGCCTAGAAATTCGTTTTTGCTATGAGTTCATCTTTGCAGTTGGTCTGTGTAAGCTGTAAGCCTGATTGTTGTTCATCGAGCAGATGGGTTAATGCTGCCTCATCGACATCCGGGTTGCGCTGCTCCAGTTCCAACCAGTAGCTCTTGACTGTCGTGTGACGCGGAAGGATTTCTGCTTCGATCTGTTTACTTGCGAGTAATTCCATATGTTGCTGGGCAAGATAATCTTTTTTGTAGAGGCCAAACGATATCCGGTTTTTGAAGGGTCCTTTATATAACACTGCCACATCCTTCATTCCCTGTTGCTGTATTTGTTCGAGCAATAGCCTGGCCTCGGCCAAACTCGGCTGTGCGGGAGAGAGAATTAAAAATCGGGTGTGGCTAATTTCGGTAGTTTCACTCGAATCAAGTCGATTGACCACTGGTTCCAGCCTGTCTCGAATGCGCGCCAGTACCGCCTTGTCAGTGATTGGCCCCACGCTCCAGCATTGCGCAACCGGTTCAACTTCCCTGAATTGAGCTTCCTCATTGAAGTGGTTTTCATATACCACTGCCGTTTCTATCTCTGGAAGCGGCAATGTGTTTTGCTCGGCATCATTGAGCTTCTCATCAGAAATCATTGATCCTTGCTGATCAGGTTTGGAAACCCTGACCTGCCTGGAACGAATCTCCGCACTTTCCGCCTCAGACAGAAACGAGACCTTGCACCGCAATCCGCTGGGGATTTTCTGCTCGGGATTGGGCAATTCAAGCCGAACCGTAAAGGTTCCGCTTGCGGCATCGATGACCCGATCGACCAGTTTGGTTTCCGTCAGATACGATTCGCTGTCGGAGTTTTCAGGCATCACTCGGGCATAGAGACCCAGTTTAATATTCCCAAATTCAGAGGCCGGCATAAACACTTCGACACGTAGCGGATCAAGTTGCGCCAACTTCACAATCGGCTTGTCCTCAACCGATTCCCCGGGGGATTTGAACCGTTCTACAACGACACCTTTGAATGGGCTGCGGATACGCCGTAAATTCAGAGTTTCCTCGGCGCGCTGCAATTCGAGAATGGCAAGCTTCTGTTCATCTTCCGCCTTTTGTAATTCGGCTCTGGCCAGTTGCACCTGGGTTTCTGCCTCGTCCATTTCAAAGGAGGAAACCAGACCTTTTTTGTACAACTGTTTGACGCGATTGAGTCGGCGTTCGGCAAAGTCGAGACTGCTACGCTGTGAATTCAAGGCGCCTTCCATCTGCGAACGGGCCCGGGCCTTATTTACCGCCGCGATCTCTACCCCCGACTCCAGTTCAATTAGTAACTGACCCTCATCGACCAGGTCGCTACGCTCAACATGAAACCGTTCCACAACGCCTTCCACCGCACTGCTCACGTCCACCACCATGTTCGGCTCAATCAAACAATCAAAACCTTCTGCCGCCATGGCTGAGGCAGGGAAGAGTGACACGGCTAACATCATTAGCCGCATTGAAGCCATTTTGAACCTGATTTTCTGCATTCTGTTTACTCCGCACGTCCGGTAAACGCCAGGCTATTGGTAAGAATCTCGTCCGCCTTCAGAAGATCACGCCGTATCTGTCTGTGTTGACGTTGTGCCCGGTATTGGGCCAGCTTTATTAAGTTCCGCCCCCATTTCCCTATGCGGGCCCCTGCTTCATCACCCTTGCTTTCTATCAGCTGTTGTATGCGTGCCGGTAGATACACCCTCAGCAGTTCATCCTGGAACGACACAATTGCCTCAAAGCTACCCGGGTCCCCCTGGCGTCCACAGCGACCGAAGAGCTGGCGGTCGATGCGGCCCGCTTCATGGCGTTCGGTAGCAATAACATGCAGGCCACCTTGCTCGGCCACCCCTGGCCCCAGACGGATATCCGTACCCCGCCCGGCCATGTTGGTTGCAACGGTAATCCTGCCAGGTTGGCCAGCCTGAGCGATAATTTCCGCTTCGCGTGCATTCTGTTTGGCATTCAGCACCCGATGCGGCAGTTTTGCCTTGCTCAACAAGATGCTCAGGTACTCGGAATCCGCCAGCGATTTGGTTCCTACCAATATAGGTCGGCCCGTTTTGTGGATTTCTTTAATCCTGTTAAGCACTTCGGCCCACTTCCTCTCTGTCGTTTTAAACACCCAATCCGGGTGGGTGCTTTTGCGTAAAGGGCGATGGGGCGGGACTTTCATCACCGGCAAGCCGTACACGCCGGCCAGCTCTGTCGCCACTTCCCGGGCGGTGCCGCTCATGCCTGCCAACCTCAGATAGCGTCGGAAAAACCGCTGGTAGCTGATACGTGCCAGCGTTTCTTTACTGCCTGAAAGGGCCAAGCCTTCCTTGGTCTCGATGAGCTGGTGTAGCCCCAGTTCCCAGGATCGATCCGCCATGACCCGGCCGGTATTCTCATCAATGATTTGTACCTTGCCGTCACGGCACAGGTAATGCTTATCGCGAATAAACAAATGCAGAGCACTCAAGGCCTGTTTCACCAGGAATTCCCGCCGGCGTTGGCCACTCCAGATCCCTTTTAAAGGCTGACACAACGTGGCCAGTCGGGCCTTACCTGCCTCGGTCAACTGCATGGTGCGTTCCAACTGGTGTATGACAAAGTCGTCATTGGGTTGCAATTGTTGTGCGAGCTGTAAGGCTTGCTGATAGGTCTGGATTTCGATTGGATTGTTACTGGTTCGGGAAATAACCAATGGTGTACGGGCTTCATCGATCAACACACTATCGGCTTCATCCACAATGGCAAAACACAACCCGCGTAGTAACATATGATCGATGCGGGCGTTATCACTATGCAATCGTTCTACTTCCATTTGCCGACGACTGACCTGGCGCCCCATGGTCAGTCGATCACGCAGATAATCAAATGCGACCTGCTTGTTGGTGCAGTATGTAATGTCGCAGGCATAGGCTTTGCGACGGGCATCCTGATCCATACCCTCAGTCACCGTTCCCACAGTTAAACCGAGGGCGTTATACAGTGGCCCCATTTCCCTGGCATCACGCTCTACCAGATAATCGTTGGCAGTAATCACATGCACGGGTATACCGGCAAAAGCAGCCGTACAGGCTGGCAGGGTCGCCGTCAGTGTTTTACCTTCACCAGTGTTCATCTCAGCCACCATGCCGTTGATCATGAGCCAGCCTCCGATGAGTTGCACATCATAATGGCGTTGCGCAAGAACACGCTCGGCGGTTTGACGCACGATGGCAAAACTGTGAATGATTAATTCCTCGGTTAACCCTTCGGCATGCAAACGTTGACGTAACCCTGACAAGTGATCGTCCAACTCCGCCCCGCTTTGATTCTTGATATTCCTCGCCTCCTGTTCTACTTGTACCAGAAGCTGGCGTAACCGGGCAGAGGTGGCAAGCCGCCGTTTGGTAAAATGACGGTAAACCCTGGCCCAGAGTGCTTCAGGCCATGGCGGCAGTCGATCCGGTTGCTCAGGATAGTCACCACTGATCACACCTGGTCGTATGGGAGCATTCAAATTAGGCATTGAACTTTCGCAACAACAGTTGCCGTATCAGACGGTATAAACGGAAGCCAATGGGTTCATTCCCATGGGAAATACGGACCTTTACTCTTGCACCAATGACATTCACGGGCAGATGCCTGGCGGGTAACAAGTCGAATTGAAATACTTTTTGTAATGTTCGCAAATATTGTTCATCACCCGCTTCGACCTGGAAAGGGCCGCCAAATTGGCTGCCCAGGGCCGCACTGGGGAGTTGGTCCGTGGCCGCCGGGACTTCATGATGAATCTGTGCCTGAACGGTCTCACTGACTTCGCTGAACAAGCGTAAGTCGATACTCTCGGTATTTTTACGAACCAGTCCGATTGCGGCCTGATCGACCACGGCACGAACTCGCACCAGTCTGGGATCAATGACATATGCAAGCACTTCACCCTGGGGCAGGTAACGGCCGATCAGATCATCGTAGCGGGGGACAACAAAAGTACCGGCGACCTGGGCGCGGATAACCAGTTGCGCTTGACGTTCTTCAGCACGTGCCAGCTCGGCTTTGGTGGTCGCGAGATCCTCCTGCAGTATTTCTGCCTGTACCTGACTTCTGACTCTTTCAGCGTCCAGACGTGCCTGATATTCCTGTCGCTTGGCTTGCAGTTCTTTTACTTTGGCGCGCAAACCGGGATCTTCACAGGTAACCAAAGGTTGCCCTTTCTTTACCACACTATCACGCGAAGCGAGTATCGCCTTGACAAAACAGTTGGTGCCGGTACGAATCCTCGCCTGTTCCGGTAGCCAGACGACACCTTCTGTACGTGTGGCAAGAGGAATGGGCATTACAAACAACAGGAGCAGTAACAAGATCATCAGACCGGCACTTGTGCTGACCGCGCGGGTTCTAACCTGACGCAAACGATCGTTCGTCAAAACATATTTAGCCAGCTTGAGCAACGGCAAGAGTAGTTGGGTCGTCAGCGCCCAAATACCGAGCAATATGCCGATAATAAAAAATGCACCTGCCACATATAGCGCTATGGCGATCAAGATAACGACCCGGTACACATAAGACGTGACACTGTATCCAATCAGCCAGGCCCGCTCTTTCGCTGAAGTTGTTGGATAACGTGCCTCTTCCAGTTTGAATAGATAGCGTTCCACCAGATAACCCAGGTAGCGGTTGGCTCGCGTACCCAGATTCGGGATTTCCAGCGCATCCGCCAGAATATAGTAACCGTCGAAGCGCAATAACGGATTGCCGTTGAACAGTAAACTTGAAACGCCGCCTATCAACATGACATTGAAAGCAATGGTGCGAATAAAGCCGGGCTCCGCATTCAACCAGACAAACAAGGCGATGGCGGCAAGAAATAACTCCACGATGATCCCCGCAGCACCGACGATGATGCGTTTACGTTTTTCCGGAAAGGCTGATGCCGCAGAGGCTTCCACATAAGGTATGGGAATGAATACCAGGAACAGGATTCCCATTTCATGCACTTCACCACCCCATACCCGGGTAGCAAAGGCATGGCCCAATTCATGCAATCCCTTGATAAGAGGATATACCAACCAGAGTACCAGCAGATTCCAGGGTGAGAGCGTCTGCCGGGTAATTTCATACTGCAACGCCGGCCAATGTTGTCCTGCGAGGAGTGCTCCCAGCCCAACCACGACCAGCCAGATGACGGCGGCTTGCCAGCTGAATAGCGGCCTGACCCAAGCCAGATATCGCTGCAGGAAATGATCCGGATCGAACAAGGGTAAACGAATTGCCAGTGGTGTCATCAGACGCTGTTTCCACTTGCGTCGTTCACTTTGTTGATAGCGGCGAAACAGTTCTTCGGTATCCGGAGTGATATCACACTGCAAGGCATCCACCGCATGGAGTTGTGCCAGAAGCTGGATCATCTCGCCCTGTGTGGGTGCATCATCACCCAGGTGGGTCAACATCGCATCCCAAACCGTCTGCACATCATGTTGCCCATCCAGCATACTGATCACTTCTTGGGCAACAGGGGTAAAACGATGATGCCGCCCCGTGACCGTGTCCTGCAGGATATACCACGTTTCGCCACGGTATTGATGTTGATGAATACGAATATGGCTGCGCAAGCGTGGTTTTAGCTTAGCAACCCGGTACCAGGAAGGACTGAATAATTCTTCGCTCATATTCCGCCCCCCTCGTTACCAGATCCAGAACGTCAGCCGGAGCCAGTCCATTAACGAATGGGTCCAGATCCAGATAAGACGGCGTTGTCCGATGACAATCTTGCCGGTGCCTTCCATACCTGGGCGCAATTGTTGAGGTGTCTCCTGCAGTTTTGCCTCAACCCGGAAAGTATTACCCCCCTGCTCCTGCGCTGAGACCGGGGTGATTCTGCTTACCCTGAATGGCAATGTCTCTCCCGCCATCGCGGTCAATGCCAGTTTACCTTGTTGACTTTCGGCAAGCTCCATAATGTCACGTTCGTCAACGTGTAAAATAATCCGGTATTCATCAAGTGGTGCAATTTCAAATAACACCTCGCCCTGTTCCACCGGTGAACCCAGTGATTGCGATAAATCACCTTTAACGATGACACCACTAATCGGCGCGGTTAATCGCGTTCGTGATAATTGCTCGCGCAACAATTCCAACTGCGCTTCGGTTTGGGTGATGCGGGCGCTCAGTACTCTGATTTGAGTGCGATCTCGTTCGGCCAGTGCGCTGCGATATTCTTTTTGTACTTGTTCACGCTGTCCCAGCTGTTTGATCTGCTCTAGTTTCAGATCCTTGTCTTCCAGGGTGCCCATGACATCACCGGCTTTGACCAGGTCGCCGGCACGCGCAGTTGCTGTCGCAATGTAACCATTTAACGGCGCGACTACAGCGCGTTGTACACTACCTTCCAGTGTTGCACTGGCTGCCACTCGATATTCACCTTTTACCAGGCTGATTATGATAATGAATACCAGCCCCCCGACGACTGCGGCTTTGAATAGTGGATGCCCCTGGCCAAACAACCGTTCGGTCTTATCTTGTAACCAGTTTTTCAACCTTGCAGCCAGCCCCAGATCCTCTTGCCGCTTTAGCTGCAATATTGGCCCAATCAAGGAACCGATCTCTCTGCATAACTTTACCGTATCACTGTTGAATTTCTGCTCCCCTTCCCACTCCAGGGTCATCGCCCCCACCACCTTTTGGCCGGAAACAAGCGGGACAGTACAAATGTTGGTATCACCGTACGTTTCGGCCAGTTCTGCATGAGCAGATGTCAGTATGTTGTTCTGCCCCGACTGGTCAAACACGATATTGTCAGCCTGGGCCATTACCTCGTCCATCGCCCGGCCAATTGCACGAATTAAATTGGAGCGCTTGTCAAACACCGCATTGTTGGATAATGCTTCAACCTGGATATGTTTGACGTTCTTGAAACCAAGACTCACTCGCTCACATTGGAAGCGCGTTGCAAGATCCGTTGCAATTGCCGTGGCTGCAGCCCGAAAGTGTTGATGTTCGATTGCCATCACGATCAGTGACAGAATCGTGCCTACTGCGGGATGATCCATCCCGGTTACCCGAGAGGGTTCACGTTCAAGCAAAAGCTTTAACCAGGATTCCCCCCATTGCAGTAGCTGGATGACGGCCTGCTCCTGGCTGGCTGATGATTTGTCGATCTCGATAGCGACCGCACCCACGACCTGCCCATTGCGCATAATGGGATTGGCAATATGTAAAGGCGCTGCTGAATTCGCTGATTCGGTAGTAGTTTGTTGTTGGCGGGATTGTAATTCCCGTTGACTGGTGGCTGACTCGAGGATGCTGAGCAGTTCTTCACTCCCGGCAGCAGAAGAATCTGGCCAAAAGGCCACCGGACGAAATGGACCGTGATCAGGCGCCCCCAGGGCAACAATACCCCGTGAGACACCACTGATCATATTACATTGCAATTCAAGCCATGCATTCGCCCAATCGGCCATATTCCCTTACTCGTTAGCATAACGATTTAAAAAAGCATCCCCACTCAGCGACAGGTCCAGACCTGCAGCATGAGGCTGATTCTTAAACTATATCGGCTGTTCTTACTTATATATAAGGTATTGGCGGTGGGATGCTGCCAGGTATTGGTCATCTGACGATCAGGAATGATCATCTAAGTCATTAATTTTTATAAGATTAATATTGCGCCAGCGGAGAGACTCTCACCGCATCTGCCTGGTGAAATCAATACCCGCAGCAAGCGTCCGGGACGGCCGGGTGAGGGTAAGGCGCGTTTGTTTCTGTTCAAGTGGAATCGAAGTGGTTACAATCGGTGGCTTTATCAACAGGACTCCGAGGAACTTTGATGGCAGGTAATCATTTATTCACGTCCGAATCGGTATCGGAAGGTCATCCGGACAAGGTTGCGGATCAGATCTCCGATTCCATCCTGGATGCCATACTGGAACAAGACACCACGGCCCGGGTCGCTTGTGAAACTCTGGTTAATACCGGCATGGTGGTGATTTCCGGTGAAATCACGACTTCTGCCTGGGTGGACATGAACGAGGTGGTTCGCAATCGCATCAAGGAAATCGGTTACAACAGCTCCGATATGGGTTTTGACTGGGAGTCCTGTGCCATCCTGACCTCCATTGACAAACAGTCGGCGGATATCGCCATGGGTGTGGACGAAAGCCAAGACCATGAACAGGGTGCGGGTGATCAGGGCCTGATGTTCGGTTATGCCAGCAATGAAACCGACGTGTTAATGCCCGCTCCGATCACCTATGCACATCGTCTGGTTAAACGCCAGGCCGAAGTACGCAAGAACGGCACCCTGCCCTGGTTACGTCCCGACGCCAAAAGTCAGGTGACTTTTCGCTACCAAGATGACAAACCGGTTGGCATCGACGCCGTGGTCCTGTCTACCCAGCATGCACCCGAGATGTCACAAACAGCCATTCAGGAAGCCGTCATGGATGAAATTATCAAACCGGTGCTACCGGCTGAATGGCTGGATAAGGACACCCGCTACTACATCAATCCAACCGGACGCTTCGTCATCGGGGGTCCGGTTGGGGATTGTGGCCTGACCGGCCGCAAGATCATCGTCGATACCTACGGCGGTATGGCACGCCATGGTGGTGGCGCCTTTTCCGGCAAAGACCCCTCCAAGGTGGACCGTTCCGCGGCCTATGCCGGACGCTATGTAGCCAAAAACATCGTTGCCGCGGGTCTGGCTGAGCGCTGTGAAGTGCAGGTTTCCTATGCCATCGGCGTGGCTGAACCGACATCGATTAGTGCGCAAACCTTCGGTACCGGCAAGATTGAAGAAGCGCGAATTGTGGAACTGATCCGCGAACATTTCGATCTGCGTCCCGGCGGACTGGTCAAAATGCTCGACCTGCTCCGGCCAATTTATGCCAAAACTGCGGCCTATGGCCATTTCGGCCGCGAAGAAGCGGAATTTTCCTGGGAAAAAACCGACAAGGCGGATGCCCTGCGCGACGCCGCCGGCCTTTAATCACGAGAAAAAAGCTGTAAAATGTCGGTTGCGTCCACCCCGGACGCAACCGATTGCATAATCTGTACAAGTACTACCGCCTTTTCTGAGGGGCGCTGCAGCGGGAGTTCACCCCGTCAGGCTCAGATCAGGCAACCAAACTGGTTCAACGGCGCTCATTCAACTTTATGAACTAAAGGAGAATGATCGTGAACGCAGTCACTGATCCCGCATTTACCGATTACAAAGTCGCCGACATCAGCCTGGCCGACTGGGGCCGCAAGGAAATTGCTATCGCCGAAACAGAGATGCCCGGCCTGATGGCCCTACGCGAAGAGTTTGGCAAGGCCAAACCATTACAAGGCGCGCGAATTTCCGGCAGTCTGCATATGACCATCCAAACCGCCGTGCTGATCGAGACACTGGTGGAGCTTGGTGCCGACGTTCGCTGGGCCTCCTGCAACATTTTTTCTACCCAGGACCATGCGGCAGC
This sequence comes from Thiohalomonadales bacterium, assembly GCA_040235565.1. Classification (GTDB taxonomy): domain Bacteria; phylum Pseudomonadota; class Gammaproteobacteria; order UBA6429; family Thiohalophilaceae; genus JAHEIJ01. The sequence goes on from JBECLA010000031.1 coordinate 14,468, forward strand.
GGCGATTGCCGCAGCAGGTGTCCCGGTGTTTGCCTGGAAAGGTGAAACCATCGAAGAGTACTGGTGGTGCACAGAACAAATGCTGACCTGGCCAAACGGTGAAACCCCCAACATGATTCTCGATGATGGCGGTGATGCCACCCTGCTGGTTCACAAGGGTGTGGAATTTGAAAAAGCCGGCAAGGTCCCTGACGCAAAGCCTGGCGACAATGAAGAATGGGTGGCGATCCTTGAAGTCCTGCGCCGTACCCTGGAAAGTTCCTCCGACAAATGGCAGCGAATCGCGGCCAGTATCAAAGGGGTGACGGAAGAAACCACCACCGGGGTGCATCGTTTATACCAGATGCAGGAAAAGGGTGAACTGCTGTTCCCGGCAATGAACGTTAACGACTCGGTCACCAAGAGCAAGTTTGATAACCTGTATGGCTGCCGTGAATCACTGATCGACGGTATCAAACGTGCTACCGACGTCATGGTAGCGGGGAAAATCTGTGTTGTCCTGGGTTATGGTGATGTCGGCAAGGGCTGTGCCCAGGCCTTCCGCGGCATGGGAGCAACCGTGTGGGTCACCGAAATTGATCCCATCTGTGCCCTGCAAGCCGCGATGGAAGGTTATCGTGTCGTGGATATGAATGAAGCCGCACAACAGGGTGATATCTTTGTCACCACCACTGGCAATGTCAGTGTGATCAATCACGACCATATGCAGGCCATGAAAAACGAGGCTATCGTTTGCAACATCGGTCACTTCGACTCCGAAATTGACATTGCCTCGTTGGCCAATTATCAGTGGGAAGAAATCAAGCCCCAGGTTGACCATGTCATTTTCCCGGATGGTAAGCGCATCATTATCCTGGCTAAAGGCCGGCTGGTGAATCTGGGTTGCGCAACCGGTCATCCAAGCTTTGTGATGTCCGCTTCGTTTACCAACCAGGTCATGGCGCAGATGGAATTCTTCACCCATGCGGAGAAATACGACAACAAGGTTTACGTATTACCGAAAATTCTGGATGAAAAAGTCGCGCGCCTGCACCTGAAAAAAATCGGTGCCAGCCTGACCAGTCTCAGCCAGGAACAGGCCGACTACATCAACGTGCCGGTCGACGGGCCGTATAAACCAGAACATTATCGCTACTAAGCAAGGGACGAGTTCCGAGTGGCGAGGAAGTGAATCTGCCTCGTCGCTCTTACCTCGGTAACGTGAACAATGGACTCGCAACAAGCTTATCCACAACAATTCAGCTTTGAATTTTTCCCTCCCAAAACACCCGAGGGTTCGGAAAAACTCAAACTCGTGCGGGAACAACTCGGCGCACTGCAACCAAAGTATTTTTCCGTTACGTTTGGTGCCGGTGGCAGCACCCAGCAGGGTACCTTCGACACGGTCATGGAAATTCAACAGGCCGGTTATCCCGCCGCACCTCATCTGTCGTGTATTGGTTCAACCCGGGAAAATATCCATTCGATTCTGCAAACCTATATGACCAAGGGGATCAACCGGATTGTTGCCCTACGGGGTGACATGCCTTCGGGGATGCAGGAGGCAGGCGAGTTTCGCCATGCCAATGAACTGGTTGAATTTATTCGTAGCGAAACCGGCGATCATTTTCATATTGAAGTGGCTGCTTACCCGGAATTTCATCCCCAGGCAAGGAATGCCCAGCAGGACCTGCTGAATTTTAAACGCAAGGTCGAGGCCGGTGCGAACAGTGCCATCACGCAATATTTTTTTAATCCCGATGCTTATTTTCACTTTGTCGATGATTGTGAACGTCTGGACGTTAATCTGCCGATTGTGCCGGGCATTATGCCGATTACCAACTACACCCAACTCGCCCGTTTTTCGGATATGTGTGGGGCGGAAATACCCCGCTGGATTCGCAAGCGTCTGGAAAGTTTCGGCGATGATAAGGCATCGATTCGTGCCTTTGGCGAGGACGTGGTATCCGAACTCTGCCATCAATTGCTTGAAGCCGGTGCACCCGGCATCCATTTTTACACCATGAACCTGGCGGCGCCGACGCTGGCGATCTGGAAAAATCTGGGACTTCAGTTCCAGGATACTTCCCGAAAAGCCAAGTAGCGAATGATAACTGAAACTATGGCTTGCTCAATCTGGCCACGGATTTCATGGTGCAGGTAGCACGAAATTAATAAAAGCCCCGATCCGATGAATAATAAAACCCTCATCGATCGTGATCTACAAACCCTCTGGCATCCCTGCACCCAGATGAAGGATCACGAATGGCTGCCACTGGTCCCTATCAAGTCCGCGCAAGGCGTCTGGCTGGAAGATTTTGAGGGCAAGCGTTATCTTGATGCGATTTCATCCTGGTGGGTCAACCTTTTCGGGCATTGTAATCCCCGAATCAATCAGCGCATCAAGTCACAACTGGACCAGCTGGAACACGTCATTCTGGCCGGTTTCACTCACGAACCCGTGGTCAGCCTGTCGGAACAACTGCAGCAGCTCACTCCGCCGGGTCTGAACCACTGTTTTTATGCCGACAACGGTTCCTCCGCGGTCGAAGTTGCCCTCAAGATGAGTTTTCATTACTGGCGTAATAAAGGCCAGAAAGAGAAAACCCGTTTCATTACCCTCAGCAACAGTTATCACGGGGAAACCCTCGGCGCACTGGCTGCCGGTGATGTGGCCCTTTACAAGGAAACCTATCAACCTCTGCTGATGGATGTCATCACAGTTCCTTCACCGGATTGTTACCACCGGGAAAATGATGAATCCTGTGCCAGTCATACTGCTCGGATGTTTTCCCATATGCGTACTACCCTGGAAAAACATGCCGACAAAGTCTGTGCCGTACTGGTGGAACCACTGGTACAGTGCGCCGGCAATATGCGCATGTACGATCCGGTCTATCTGCAGTTGTTGCGTGAAGCATGTGATGAATTTGGTGTCCACCTCATCGCTGATGAAATTGCCGTAGGCTTTGGTCGCACCGGTACTCTGTTTGCTTGCGAACAGGCAAATATCACGCCCGATTTTATGTGCCTGTCAAAGGGACTAACCGGCGGTTATTTGCCGCTCTCTGTTACTCTCACCAGTGACGAGATTTACGCGGCATTTTACGATGAGTACCAGAACCTCACCGCGTTTTTACATTCCCACAGCTATACCGGCAATCCGCTTGGTTGTGCAGCCGCCCTGGCAACACTGGAAATCTTCCAGCAGGATCAGGTCATTGAAACGAACAGAATTCTGAGCCAGGCCATGGCAAACGCCACGCGACAACTCCAGGATCATCCTTACGTTGCCGAAGTCCGCCAAACCGGCATGATCCTGGCGATAGAAATGGTACAGGATAAAATCGCGCGCACCCCCTGGCCATGGCAGCAACGTCGCGGTCTGCGGGTTTATCAACATGGTTTGCAAAATGGTGTGTTATTACGCCCGCTGGGGAATGTCGTGTATTTCATGCCTCCCTACATTATCACCCGGGAAGAAATCGACCTGATGGTCAAGGTCGCGGCCGAAGGAATTGAACTTGCGACACAATAGGGATGAGGGACGAGACAATACCTTAACAACTGTCATCCTCTGAAATAAATATTTGAAGTAATATTAATTTAATTTTCACCACTGAATAAAATGAAATGTAGGAAATCTTTTATGTTAACTCGTCCCTCGCCACTGATCTAATGCGCATTCCTCGTATCTATCTGCCACAACCACTTAGCAGTGGCATCCGGATCGCGCTGGATGAGAATGCCCAGCGGCATGTGGTGCAGGTATTACGTCTTAAGTCCGGTCATCCCCTGGTTTTGTTCAATGGTCAGGGCGGTGAGTTTGAAGCACAACTTGTTCAGGTCACCAAACGCGAGGCTCTGGTGCAGGTTGGCGCATTTCATAGTATTCAGCGTGAATCCCGTCTTGATACCCATCTGGGTCTGGGTATTTCCAAAGGCGAGCGCATGGACTTCGGTCTGCAAAAAGCGGTCGAGCTTGGTGTTACTGATATTACCCCCTTGTTCACCGAGCATTGCGTCGTGCAATTGGCAGACAAACGCATGGCAAAAAAACATGCCCACTGGCAGGCAGTGATTATCAGCGCCTGTGAACAGGCAGGTCGCAACACTATTCCGACCTTACATTCGGCAAAGTCCTTCTACCAGTGGCTGGATACCGTTGCCGCAACGACTAAACTGATCCTGGATCCTGAGGCCGGTACCACGTTATCGGAAATTCAAGTACCCAAACCGGAAGTTGTCTTGACCATTGGTCCAGAAGGTGGTTTCAGCCAGAATGAAATCGAACAGGCCCGGGCAACAGGTTTTCAAGGAGTTACACTCGGGCCACGGATACTGCGTACCGAATCCGCCGCACTCGCAGGGCTGGCAGCGGTGCAATGCTTGTGGGGTGACCTTGCTTGAGATAGTTCTGACCGAAAGGCGTTGACGCCTACCGATGACATGACTCGCACTTACTGGCTGCGTAACCGTTCAACGCGCATCTCCAGATCATCGATATCAGGCACCAGCACCGGTTCACCACCAGCCAGATATTGACCGGCAACCGATTGTCTTGGCTCGGCTTCATCTCTGGCTTCAATCGAGTCGGGCTGTACCAGATGCAGTTTTGGCAGATCCTGAATCAATACGGCGATATAGGGTACACGTGGATTACTATTCAGTGTATTCAGTACCGCAATACGATTACCCTGTAAATCATCTGCCACCATCCTGCCACTGGCCACCTCAAATGAAATCAATGGTACTTTACGATCTCGCCAGGGCAACCAACCCAGTAACCAGTCAGGACCATCTGGTATAGCTTCGGGCTCCGCATAAGAAATCACTTCAGCCACTGCCGCGTTTGGCAATAACATCGTTTCCTCGAACAAAGGAAGTAACAGACAGTGTACAGCTTGCAGACTTCGGCCCGGCAAGGCAACTGAATCGCCAGCTGGCGGTATATTACCTGTGGTATTGTCCATAATGATTTCCTTCAGTCTTTAGCTATCGCATCTATTGGCGATAACGTTGAATGAGCTTATGCGCCATTTGCCGTGGTGTCCCGCTGAAACTACTGTGACCCGCCTGTCTCACATTGTCTGGCATGGCACTGATCACACAACTGTGAGGTTCCTGCGTCCAGACTTCTCCGCCATCTCGTGTCAGCATATCGGCGCCGATCACGCCATCATCACACATCCCACTGAAAATTATACAATTGCAATCTTGCCGATAACGTTCGACCATATCCTGCAGCACAGAATTGATAGATGGGCTATAAGCAGTCTCTGTCTGTAGTGGATGTAATTCCACCGCACCAATCGGATTGATCAACAGCCTTTCCTGTACTGGTACGACCATAACTTCACCATGCCGAAGCACATGTCCAACCCGTGTCGGAATGACCCTGAATCTTGTGACCCGATCCAGCTGTTCCGCCAGCAAATTCATGAAGCTGGCTCCCAGATGTTGTGCGAGAATAAATGCCACCGGCAAGTTTGCCGGTAATTCGGCCAGGAACTGTTTGACTGCATCCGGCCCGCCTAATGAAGCACCCAGGACCCAGATATTCTTTGCCAGCTGGTCTTGTTGCACGAGCTGCGGTGGTTGCCTGGTTGTCGCTTCCACATTGGCCTGCCATCCCAGGTCGATATCCAGTTCGTCCCATTCCAGCTTGCCTGTCAGTTCGGCAATTTTACCCAACAGTTTGCCGTACCATTTGGCCAGCACGGTTGGTTCATTTAATGTCAGGCCACTCACATCATTGAAAATTATCGGTACCGTCGACTCCTCCAATAATTGTTCCAGCAGCGTATCGTAATGCGTCATTCGCTCATCGACATCGAGTAGCAGAACATCTGCACCACTGCGAGGTAATTTATCCAGCAATATTGTGCTCAACGGTTCATTAAATACCACCTTCAAACCATTGCGCTCCATCACGCGTTGCAGTTGCTGGCGATGCCGCAGGGAATCAGACACAATCGCAAGCCTGACATTACCAAGCTCGGATTTCGGGAGCAATTCTGTCATGGTGGCATGCGTCTTATTGAGATTAGTCACACCGGTCATTTTCAGAACATGCCAATACTGTCTGATTAACTGGAAACCAGATTTTCAATATTTTGCAGCAAATCACTTTCGTTATATGGCTTACCCAGATAGGCATTAACCCCGATATCCATAGCCCGCTGCCGATGCTTGGTCGCTGTACGTGAGGTAATCATGATAATCGGAATCTCTTTGAGATCCGCGTCATTCCGGATATTGGTTGCCAATTCAAAGCCATCCATCCTTGGCATTTCCACGTCGAGCAACATCACGTCCGGGTGATGTTCCTGCAACTGCGCCAGGGCATCCACACCATCCTTGGCGGTGACGACGTCGTAATCGTTTCTTTCCAGCAAGCGGGTGGTCACTTTCCGCACAGTGATCGAATCATCCACGACCATCACGAGTGGCCTGGTCTGAACTTTTGCAACCGGTTCTGCCTGGACTTCGATCTCCTCTCCGCCTTCACTGGCTGACATGAGGCGAATCAGTACTCCGAGATCCAGAATCAGCATAACCTGCCCATCACCCATGATGGTGGCACCGGTAATGCCACTCAGGGTACTCAATTGCGGGCCAATCGGTTTGACAACGATTTCACGACTTCCGAGCATGCCTTCCACCTGGATCGCAGCACGATGTTCACCACTGCGCACCAGCAATAAGGGGATCTTCTGGTTCTCGGCCGGAGGAACAGGCTTGCTGACTCCCAGAACGGTACCAAGATGCATCAAGGGATAATCTTCATCCAACCAGTGATAGACCGGTTGTTCCTGTGACTGCAATTGCTGTAATTCCTCGGCACTGATTCGTTCCACACCATGGACACTCAACAGAGGGATGGCATAATTTTCTTCACCTACATTGACCATCAAGGCACGGGTAATCGCCAGGGTCAGCGGCATATTGATGGTGAAGGTCGTGCCCTTGCCTCGCTCGGTGTCAATAGTCAGCAAACCACCAAGTTGCTTGATTTCCGTGTTTACCACATCCATCCCGACGCCGCGGCCGGCAACCTGGGTCACCTCTTCAGCGGTACTGAAGCCCGACTCCATGATCATGTTTAACAACACATCTTTGGCGACTTTCGCGCCTGGTTTAAGCAGGCCCTTCTCAATTGCCTTTTTCTGGATCGCTTCGAGATTAATCCCTGCCCCATCGTCGCTGACCTGGATAACAATATCCGAACCTTCGCGTTTGAAGGACAGGTTGACTGTGCCGGTTTCCGGTTTGCCCTGTTCACGTCGTTGCCCCGGTGATTCAATCCCATGGGCGATGGCGTTGCGCAGCATATGCTCAATGGGGGGAATAACCCGATCCAGTACGGTGCGATCCAATTCACCTTCCATTCCCAACAATTTCAGTTCGACGTGCTTGCCAAGTTCAGAACTGGTCTGCCTGACAATCCGTCGCAGACGTGGCGCCTGGCCTGCAAAAGGCACCATCCGTGTCCGCATCAGACCTTCCTGCAATTCTGTGTTTACCCGCGATTGTTGCAATAACAGGGTTTCGGATTCGCGCGTGATGTTGGCAAGAATTGTGCGCAAGCTATCCAGATCGCTCAAACTCTCCAACATACCGCGCGACAATTGCTGCATATGCGTGAAGCGGTCAAACTCCAGCGGATCAAATTCATCATGGGTCTGACTCAGGGTTTCTTCCTGCCGATACTGGATTTGGGCCTCAGTTTCAATTTCAAATGCACGTAACTGTTGTCGTAATCGGGAAATGGTGTCATCCAGTTCGCGCAAGTTGTAACGGAAAGAGTTGGTCTGCTGTTCCATGCGGGAACGATAAATACTCACCTCACCGGCAAAGTTCACCAGATTATCAAGCAAATCTGCACGTACACGCACCTGTTCGTGCTGAACGCGGGGAGTTTTTCGCCGATCCTGGACGGGCGCCTGTTCTTCGTCTGGTGCGAGCGTGCCCTTTTCTGCTTCAGCTTCATATGGCCGTTGGGTTTTCAACTCCACAACATTATCGGGTTCGGACCGTGCGGGTGAAGTTTCGTCTGCGGCAGAACTTTCCTGGTTTTTGAACAGGGTTGAACCGGGAGCGGAATCATCATCTCGTGGTTCTGCTTCCGGTTCTGCAGGACTTTTCAGTTCAGCCGCTGCTGGGGGAGTGTCATCAAATTGCAAGGCATCAGCCAGCGCCTCCAGTTCGCTGGTCAAATCCGGCTCATCAGCTGATACCTCAGATTCGCCAGGTGATGTTTCCGGCGCGGTTTGCTCCTCTGCCATTTCGGACTGGTGGTTATTTTCCAGACCCGCATCCTTACCGAGTGAGCTGCGGCCCAATAAGTTATCCACCTGTGCAATAAGGTCATTTGCCGGAGCCAGGCCTTGATTGGCTTTAACCTGGTCTAATAGATGGACCAGTCGATCCTGAGACTGTTGCAATACAGTAAACAGTTCCTTACTGACAAGCTGATGGCCATCGACGACCGCGGTTAATATGGATTCAATACTATGGCCCAAATCACCGATTTCCAGTACGCCCGCCATACGCGCACCGCCCTTGAGAGTATGCAAGTGTCGCTGCAGGGCCTCGAGCGCTTCGGAATCATCGGTATTATCAATCCAGTGACTCAGGGTCTGGTCGCTCTCTTCCAGTATTTCTTCACCCTCTTCTATGAATATCTCCAGCAGCTCTTCATCATAGTCACGCGGCGCTAAGGTTACCGTTGCAGACTGTTCAGGTGGTGCAATTTCAGCCGATCCAACAGTGCTTGCCTCACTGTTTGCTTCGAGTTCCTCAGCCGGGGTCTCTTCAACAGTAATTTCCATACTGGGTAGTTCAACAGCCGTGGTTTCGATCAGCGCTTCAACATTACCAAGCAGTTCACTGTTGCTGGCTATCACGGCACCGGGTCGGTCGAGTAAAGCCGTGGTGTCCTCAATGTACTGGATAGTCTGCTCGAGAAGTACCACAGCGTCTGCACTGATAGAGGACGAATGCTTCTGGATTTTCTTAATATAGTTTTCGAACTGACTACAGATATCTGATACCTGCTGGACACCTGTCGTACGTGAACTCCCCGTTAAGGTATGCACTGCCCGTAACAGATTGTCATTGACACTGCGATCAATATTTGCATGCCATCCTGCCGTGTATTCGCGCAGGGTATTCAAATGTGTTTCCACTTCCTTGCGATAAATATCCAGTAACACCGGATCAATATCCGGCAAGGGTGCAGGAGCCGCAGCGGCTTCACTTGCCTCTTCACCAGCCTCCTCATCAAGAGTTATCTCGAAAGCTTCTTCAGCCAGGCTTAACTCAAAATTCTCTTCCTCAGCCTGGTCTGTAGTGGGTTCCGCTGTTCCCGTTTCAATCTCAGTCGAATCCAGCTCAGGAACTTCAAACTGGGATAATGAATCCTGCGTGATCTCGATTTCCTCTTCGGTGACAGGCTGGCTCGCAGGTCCAGTGGCACTCCACTTCACTTCCTTGCCTTGACTCAAATCATCCGCAGCACTCATCAGAGCCAAAACAGATTGATCAGCCCGGACACCCGTCTTAAATAATTCAAACAGTCGCGGTAAGGTATCCCGGCCATGATGCAAAACCTCAAACATCACTGGTGATACTTCAACGGTATTATCGATCACCCGGTTTAGCATATTTTCAAAGGCCCAGGCGAATTCCCCGAGATCTTTCGCGCCTACCAGGCGACCTGAGCCTTTCAAGGTATGAAAAGAACGTCGCATGTCCTTGAGTGCGTTTTCATTGGAGACGTCGGCCTCCCACTGGGACAGCAAATTGCTGATGTTCTGGTGTTCTTCTTCCGCTTCTTCCAGAAAAATCTCAATGATTTCCTCATCAATCTCATCTGGTGGTTCAATCACCGAGGCGATTGATGAAGATGACTCATTGGAGAGGTCAGCTTGCGGTGTTGCGGATACGGCATCTTCTTCTATCGCAGCTGAATCATCGGCAACGTCTTCCAGTTCCAGGCCTTCAATCTCGAGCGAAAGGCTGTCATCATGCTGCCGGGGAGCAGCCGTATCAGAACCCGGCTCACTCGCAAACTGATGCAGCCCACCCCGGTCCAGCATCATGGTGGGGTTCTCGTCGAAGCCGTCCAACTCCAGCGACATGGCGTTATCTACTGGTGACGCCTCGCTCGATGCTGAGGTGTCGGAGTCCTTTCCAGGCGCAGGCAGATCCTGATGGGTGATTGCATCACTGCTCCGCTCAGTGGCGAAACCCGATTCCTCTGGCAGTTCCAATTCCAGCCCTGCAGGCTCATCGTCCAGCTTTAGGTCACTCACATCCAGGATGCGGGTGGCGTCCGCCTCATCCGGTGCCATTAGGTCCTGGCTGCTGTCGAGCATACTTGAGGTATTGATATCCGTTAGGGTGTCTTCCTGATCCGATACTGGTTCACCGGACGATTCGGACTCATCAACAACTGCCGGGCTTACCAAATTCTGCAAGGTATCATCATCGGGCGCCTGTAAATCAAGCTGGGTATCTTCCCCATCGCTACCCGGCATCACCAGTTCCATTGATGACAGATCAATATCCGGGGTTTCGATTTCCCCCTGGCTGGCAGTACTGTCCCGCTCCCCTGCTATATCTGACCGGGCAAATTTATCCAGCGTTTGCAGGCTCTTTTCTGCAATATCGAGAATGGTATCAGGATGGCCCCATTTGCCAGCCAGAGATTCGAGGTAATATTCGATACTACTGACTGCATCGGCAAAGGCATCGAGTGCCTCATCTTCAGGAACATACCGTTTTTCCAGTAACTCGTCCCGGACATAATGATTACAGCGATCCAACAATAGTGCGGCACGCTCCAGATCCAGTATCGACAAACTGCCGCGAATCTGATCCAGCGTAGCGGGTATGCCTTGCAACACTTCCGCGCTTGCGGTATTGCGGCTGAAATCATTCAAGGCATCTTTCACATGCGCCAGTTCATTCCCGGCCTGCTCAATTACTGTACGCAACAATTGCTGTTGTTCAGCCTGTCGTAATTTTTCCTGGGCCTCACCTGCCTCACCGATTTCTTCGGCTTCTTCGTTCGCCGCGCGTGCTACACTGGCTTCCTGCAACGAGGTTTCCAGAGACAACATGGCACCTGCAATATCCATGAGTCCGGATTCTGTCAACTCCTGCTCGCCCCTGGCCATGGCACGCAATACTTCGATCTGGTCCTGCACCATACGGCGCTGCAATCCCAGCCCCATCATGCCAAGGGTATCTGCCATCTGATTCAGGGTATCGCATAAAGGCTGCAGCTCGGCAGAGTCTCGCTCTTCCTTGCGCATGAAGACATCGAGCGTATCCTTGACGCGGGTCAGGTCTTCCAGCAACACCGAGGAAACGGTCCCCATCAGGGCCGCATTCGGACCCGCCAGGTCCGCACGCGCCTGTTCCAGCGTATGGGTATCAGGCATAACCTGATCCAGTTTGAAGGCATTCTTCACTTCCCGGGTACGTTCATCAGAAGACTGGGAAGTGGCGACGTAATACAGCAGATTTTTCAGCAGTTCCTGCGGTGGCTCGTCGCTCAGAGCGGTAATACCGTTATCAATAATTTTCTTGATTTGACGATCCAGTTGTCCAAGTAATAGCTTGATCGAAACGCTGCTATTCAGCCCGCCGTGTTTGAGGCTCTCCACCAAACCGCCAGCGACCCATAACAATCGATTTATTTCCTGCACTGTGGCCGCCTGGCGTAGCATTTCAATCACGTCACCAATGCGTTTCAGGCTGGCTTCACTATCCTTGTCGCGGAACCAGCCGAGCAAACCGAGGTGATAGTTGTGACGAAGTTTGCGTGCCAGGTCGATAATATCGGTAGTGATCTCATCACTACTTGGGGCATCCACATTCAGATCGGGCGCAAACAGGGCATTTTCCGATAACAGTGCTTCCCCGCGAGCGGCACGCAAATCATTTAACAACGGCATCAATACAACCGGAATATCCTGATGACCTGCCAGGAGATGTTCGAGATAGTCGGGTAGTTGCAAAATTCCCCGCATCAGAACTTCGTAGGCATCTTCGCGATTGTTGACTTGATTATCGAGCAGGGCCTGCGCGAGGATTTCCATTTCTTCCGCAGCCATGGTAGCGCCATAGAGCTCCACCATTTGCAATGTACCACGTACCTGATGCAGGTAGTTGAAACAAAATTGCAATCGCGATTCGTCGTCTGGATCCTCAACATAAGCTTCCAGCGCCGTGCGGGCCTGATTCAGGGTTTCGTCAATTTCAGACTTCACCCAACTCAGGGTATTGATATCAAGTTCATTCCCCACGCTCATGCATCACTCCCACTGCGCTGCCGCCGACGAAAAGCCAGGGTACCGGGATACCCCAGATTTTCCAGTTCCGCCGGTTGCCAATCCGTAATTTCACCCGCGCCGAGAACCAGGATGCCCCCGGGTCGCAGATGTTCGAGCAATTGATCCAGGATCCTGCGTCGTTGCTCACGCTTGAAATAAATCAGGACATTCTGACAAACAATGATATCCATCATCCCCAATGTTGCTTCATCCAGATGCAACAGGTTTAGCCGGGTAAAGCAAACCCGGTCTCGCAACCCGGCGTCCACTGCATAATGATCTGTATCAATGGCCTGAAAATAGGTTTCCCGGTATTCGTCGGGCAGGTTTTTCAAGCGGTTGCGATGATAGCTTCCGGCTCGACCTGTCGCCAACGAGGCACTGCTGATATCGGATGCGGTAATCGCGAGATAGTGACGAACGCCGCGGGCATTAAGCACCTGGTCGACAAACATGGCGAGCGAATAAGGTTCTTCACCCGTGGCACAACCCACACTCCAGATATTGATCCGCATGGCAGTATCGGACGCGGGTAAATTGTTCAGATAACACTCCTCGAGCATCTTCAAGGCTGTACTGTCCCGGAAAAAACGGGTTTCATGCACTGTCAAACGATCAACCAGGATCTCCCATTCCACCGCACCCCGGCGACCTGTCAGGAGATGGCGGAAATAATCCTGGTATTTTTCACAGCCCAGCTCGCGCATACGAATATTTAAATTTGCCAACAGGAAAGACTTGCGTTTCTCAGGCAAACTGATACCGGTGCGCTTTTCCAGCAATTCGACCCATTGTCGAAATTCATAATTATCCATTGGCGCCACATTTTTGCAGCGCCACAATGAGACCTGTTCCTGCTTGTTTTGTGCAAGCGCCAAACGCATACCTCCTGTTTAGCGTATCAGGCCTGAGGCAGACGGAAACCGGCTACCGAATTACGCAGCTCATTCGCTAACTCAGCGAGATTACCAATCGATGCAGCAGTTTCGTTGGTACCCGCAGAAGTCTGGGTCGTAATTTCCTGAATCACGTTCATGGTGTCGGAGATATTGGTCGCGGCATTGGCTTGCTGTTTTGCCGAACTGGAAATGTTGGTAATCAGTTCCGCCAGATGGGTCGATACGTTTTCAATCGCTTCCAGTGCCTGCCCCGCGTCATGCGCCAGTTGCGCCCCACTCACCACTTCGGCAGTACTCTGCTCCATCGAAGCCACTGCCTCGTTGGTGTCGGACTGAATCGCTTTTACCAACGCTTCAATCTGGCGGGTCGCATCGGAGGACCGTTCCGCCAGGCGCTGGACTTCGTCAGCAACCACCGCGAAACCACGACCGGCTTCACCCGCCATCGCCGCCTGAATCGCCGCATTCAAGGCGAGAATATTGGTCTGCTCGGCAATATCGTTAATCAGTTCCACGATATCACCAATTTCCTGGGAAGACTCACCCAGGCGTTTAATACGCTTGGAGGTTTCCTGAATATGCTCACGAATCGTATCCATACCGTGAATCGTCTTTTGTACCGCTTCACTGCCCTGGCTCGCGATGTTCACAGAACGGGTTGCTTCCGCGGCCACTTCCGCCGCGTTGTTGGACACCTGCTCAATTGAAGTGGCCATCTCGTTAATTGCGGTACTGGCATCGGTAATCTGCTGAGCCTGGTGATCACTGGCCTCGGCCAGGTGCATGGCGGTTGCCTGGGTTTGCTGTGCCGCCGAGGATACTTGCTGGGTAGTATCGTTAATGGCCGATACCAGATTACGCAGGGCGTCAATCGCATAGTTAATAGAGTCAGCGATAGCCCCCGTGATGTCCTCGGTTACTGTTGCGCTTACCGTCAGGTCACCATCAGCCAGGTCACCCATTTCATCCAGCAAGCGCAGAATGGCTTCCTGGTTGGTGGCGTTCATTTCTTCTGTCAGACGACGCTGTTCTTCCGTTTCCGCCAGACGTTGCCGTGAGTCACGCCAGTACAGAGTACCCAGCAAGACCACCGCAAACAGGGCCACACCCGCAAACACATACACCAGTAAGGGTTCCAGACGTTTGTCCAATGATGCCTGATATGACGCTGACAACTTGTTAATGGCCCGAGGCAATTGGTCACCCATATTCAGAATTTCTTCTGCCGCCCCGGACACCTGGAACATTTCCGGAGACCGTTCCAGAATCCCGCCAACCTGGGTTCGAATGGATTTGAACAGCTTGGAGACTTCCTGCAACTTGGCACGGGATGTCGGATTATTGATGCGGCTAATGCCCATGTTACGGTTACCACGCAACATATCCTCAATCACCCGCCCAAACAGCGCGGCGTCACGACCAAACCGGTCAGCAGCAGTAACCGCTTCTTCACCACCTTCCAGAATGCGGTTCACGTTACTGGAAATACGTTGGGTCAACATGAGCTGACGTGTCGCAATGTAGACCTGATCGGCCGGTGCCTGTTGCTCAGTCATGGTGGCCACCACTTCATCGGACATCGCCAGCAGTGTCGGAATCTGCTCATTAATGCCCTGAATGTATTCACGCATGGTACTGATCACTTCACGCCGTTGCAGAATCGTGTCCACATCCTTACGGAGCGTACTCCAGGTTTTCTGCAAATCAGACATGGGGCTTTGCACATCTTCCGGAACCTTGGGCGACTGCCATTTCAGAATTCGTTCGAATTCATCACGCGATTTCTGCAGGCGGGGAAAGGCTGACAGTTCACCACGTGACGACAATGAGGCTTCCTTGGCAATTTCCTGTGCCAGCACACGTTGGTCACCGACCCGGCTGAGGAAATCCACCGACTGGGCTTCCTGCAAGGCAACCCGCCCGTAGGTCAAGCCCATGGCAATCACGGCTAAAATCAGCAAGATCATCATGTAAATCATCAACCGGCCAGCGGATACACCACCTGACGGAGTTTTCTTTTTTGACTTCTTGAGCTTCATCTTCCTGCTCCTGGCATCGCCATCATTATCTTTATCTTCACGCCGCTATCGCCGCGTCCGCACACACTGCATGACCAGTATCGCCTGATCATGATTTAATCTAGTTTCGCGCTGTTACTTCCATAAACTGGGGATTGTCAGCCAGCTTGCGCGTGCTGAAAATGCCCCAGGTTTGTTCACCTTGCCGATAAGCCCCCTCGACAAAGTGCTGCAATTCATCTGTCACACCCGTGGCCGAGGAAAGCTTTTCTTCTTCAAAAAAATGTCGTAAGCCCATTACTTCATCGACCAACAATCCACAATTGAGTCCGCCGCGCCGCATCACCAGGACCCGGCTACGTCGTTGCAGATGGGTCAGAGCACCGGTGATGAACCCGTTCAGATCCATGATCGGCAACAGACTGCCGCGAATATTGGCGATCCCCTTGACCCAGGCCCTGGCACTGGGGACATGGGTTAAATCGGGGTACTCCAGAATCTCGCCAACTTCTCCCATCGGAGCCACCAGTTTGGTGTCGCCTAAACGAAACCCGATTCCAGACCAGGTACGCCGCACCTCGATCTGCTGCGGTATACCGAGGGCCTTGGTCTGGCTGCGATGTTCAATTTCCCTCAGCAGTTCATAAGGAGGAAGTGACCGCACAGCGTTCATCAGCCTCCCAACGCCGCGTTAATTTTGTTCATCAGTTCTGATTCATCCACCGGTTTGGTGATGTAATCTTTCGCGCCCTGACGTAATCCCCATACCCGATCCGTTTCCTGGTCCTTGGTGGTAACTATGATGATCGGAATATGCTGGGTTGCAGGATTCTTGCTGATGCTGCGGGTTGCCTGGAAACCGTTCATTCCCGGCATTACTACATCCATCAAGATCAGTTCAGGCTTGGTTTCCTGTGAGCGCGCAATGCCTGCCTCGGCGTTATCGACAGAATCCACCTGATGCCCGTGCTTTTGCAGCATTCCGCTGAGTACGTGGATTTCGGTCGGGGAATCATCAACGATTAGAACACGTGCCATAAAGGTCCTCCTGTAAATACTGTATAACTCGACATCACTTGGGAACGGGCGTTGTCCGTCATTCCTGCACCAGATCCTTGATGGCCCCCAGCAACTCTTCTTTTGTAAAGGGTTTGGTCAAATATTGTTCTGAACCGACGATGCGGCCGCGGGCCCGATCAAACAACCCATCCTTGCTGGACAACATCACGACCGGCGTGGTTTTGAACACCTTGTTGTTCTTGATCAGCGCCGTCGTTTGGTAGCCATCCAGACGCGGCA
>JBECLA010000044.1:0-62829 GCA_040235565.1 Thiohalomonadales bacterium
GTCGCGGCTTTTCTGCCTCTGATGTTCATGTCCGGGATCATCGGCAAGTTTATTGTTGCCATCCCCATCGTAGTGATTTCCCTGTTGATTTTTTCCTGGCTCGAATCATTCCTGATCCTTCCGAGTCATGTGGCGCATGTGACCAACCCCCACAAACATCCGGGCGAACGGGTCTGGTTGGTCTGGCTGGAAAATGTATATGGCAAATTTCTGGTTCTGGCTCTGAAGTTACGCTGGCTTACGTTGCTGGTTGCGTTCCTGATGCTGATCGGGAGCTTCGCGCTTGCTATTAATAAGATGTCATTTCAATTATTTCCCTCGGTGGGAATCGATCAGTTCATCGTCAGGGTCACAGCCCAGCCAGGTATCACGCTGGAACAGATGCGTGATCGCATGCGTGATCTTGATGCGTCGATACGCGAACGTATCGAACCGCATTATCTTGAAGCCACACTGATTTCAGCCGGGCAAATCGCACAGGACGGTGGTGACCCATTGACCCAACGAGGTAGCCGTTTCGGCCAGATTCGGGTGATTTATCATCCTTCGGTCACCCGGCCGGAGCATGACGCGGTGCTGGACATGAGGCGCGTTGGCAAAGAAATAACCCCGTTGTATCCGGAATTCAAACTGGTCTTTCAGGAACAAAAACATGGTCCGCCGACGGGGCGAGCCTTCCAGGCCGAGATCAGCAGTAATGATAATGACGCCAATGAACAGGTTGCGGAACAGCTCATCCGGTACCTCACGAAGATAAATGGCGTCACCACAATTGAAAGTGGCCTGGAAGCCGGGGATCCGGAACTACGCGTGGTGATGGATCGTGCCCTGGCGGCCTATGCGGGTGTCGATCTGGAAACCGTGGGGGCACATATTCGGGCTGCCGTAGGCGGCTTGCGCGTGAGTACCACCCGAATTGGTACCGAGGAGGTGGATGTCACAATTCGTTATCCCGAGGATGGCAAGGATCAGGTGCAACAGTTACTCAAATTGCGTGTGCCTAATCAGGCGGGCGGTATGGTGCCATTGGAACGGATTGCCCGCCTGGAAGAAAAACCCGGCTATACCACGGTGCGGCACAAGGCCGGTATCCGGGTGGTGAATGTGACCGCCAATATTGATACCGATGAGATTACCAGCCTGGAACTTAACCGCAGGGTGATGGCGAAAGAAGCCGATTGGATCGGTGACATGGCCGGTCGGGTTACGGTGTACTATGGCGGAGAAGAGGAAAAGAACCAGGAGTCATTCGAGGATTTGGGTAAATCCTTTGTCTTTGCGCTGGTGGCGATCTTTTTTATCCTGGCCATTCAGTTTAATAACCTGACCTATCCCTTCATTGTGATGCTGGCGATTCCGTTTGGCGCCATTGGTATCATCATCAGCTTTTATTTGCATGATCTGTTATGGAAACCGATGCCGTTGTCCTTTTTCTCCGCCCTGGGCATGGTGGCCCTGACCGGGGTGGTGGTCAACAGTGCCCTGGTCTTACTGGTATTTATTCAACGTTCAATAAAAGAAGGCATGCATTGTCGCGAGGCGATCTTGTTGGCCGGGCGGCGTCGCCTGCGGGCGGTGATCCTGACGGCGACCACCACGGTGCTGGGCCTGTTACCCACGGCCTATGGTTGGGGCGGGAGTGACTTTTTCGTCGCACCCATGGCCCTGGCACTGTCATGGGGATTGTTTTTTGCGACCGTCATTACCTTGCTGGTGATCCCTGCCGCCCTGGCCATGACGCTGGATATGCAGGAACGTCTGGGGCGGGCAAGCTTGCCGTTACGCAAATGGTTGGGTGGCAAACTGCGGCACGTGGTTGGGTGGCAGGATTAGCGAGTCACTATTCGAAATAGAAAAACTGCATCTGGGTACCGGCCAGCTCAACGATGTCATGTTCCTTGAGTTCCTGGGCGGTGGTACTGATGGCTTTGCCGTTCACCATGGGCGTATCGTTGGCACGCCGCAGCTTGTTGCTCTTCAGGGCGGAAATCGTGTAATTGTTGGCATTACGGGCAATCATGGCCATTTTGATACCATTGAAACCGATGGTGTTGAATGGTTTGCGTAATTCCAGAATCTTTTTCGCCATCGGGCCATTCATGATCTTGACGCCGGCAAGCCGTTCACCGCGGGTGGCTGTCGTGGCGGGCTTGGCAGTGGTATCCATGACCTGGGTTTCTTCGATCTCCGCCTGGATGAACATGGTGGGTTCATATTCCTGTTCATCGTCATCGTAGTAGGTAAACTGGTAGTTGCCGACCTGAATCACGTCGCCATGTTTGATCAGGGTCTTCGCGACGCGCGCGCCATTCAGCAGGGTACCATTGGTGCTGCCGAGGTCATCCACGTAAACATGTTCGCCCATGGTGACGATCAGTGAATGGCGGCCACTGACCGTCAGATCGTTCAACTGGATATCATTGCCATGCTTGCGGCCGATACTGAGACTGTCTTTATCAATGGGGTACTCACGGATGACGGCGCCATCAAGAGTCATGATCAGCTTGCTCATTGATACATCCTGCTTCTGCAATAGTTATTTAATCGTTTTCGTCTGAATCCGGGGTATTTTAACAATAGTTCAAAGCAGGCTCTTTGACTGTCCTGTGCCTGGTTGTGGTTGCGATTGGGAATCACTGCTATCGTTAATGCTTTCTTCATAATCTTCCCGGAAGCGGACAAAATCCGCCTTGTGACGGGCTTTCAGATACGCATCATCACCGGAAATCAGCTTGGCGTCCAGCAGGCGACGAAGTGCGGTATCCATGCGCTGCATGCCTTGCATGCTGCTGCCCTGGATCACGCTTTCAATCTGTTCCGTCTTGCCTTCGCGGATCAGGTTGGCAATGGCCGGATTATTGATCATGATCTCCAGTGCGGCGACGCGTCCCTTGTGATCAACCGTACGAATGAGTTGTTGCGAAATGACCCCGACCAGCGAGGTGGAAATCATGGTACGAATAAATGCTTCTTCCGAAGGCGGGAAGACATTGATCATACGATCCACTGATGCCGCCGCGCCACTGGTATGCAGGGTAGCCATGACCAGGATCCCCATTTCCGCTGCAGTGAGGGCGAGGTGAATGGTTTCCAGGTCGCGCATTTCGCCCACCAGAATCACGTCCGGATCTTCACGCAAGGCGGAATGTAGCGCGTCGGCAAAACGGGGGGTATGACTGCCCACCTCACGCTGGCTAACCAGGCAATTTTTGTTGTTGTGCAGAAATTCGACCGGGTCTTCAATTGTCAGGATATGCCCTTTGCGTTCCGTATTGATGAAGTCAACCATTGCTGCGAGAGTGGTGGATTTACCGGAACCGGTGGGTCCGGTCACCAGGATCAAACCCTTACGTTGGCGGCAAAAGTTTTTCAATACCGGCGGCAGGCGCAGATCCGCCAGGGTCAGGATCTCGGTGGGAATGGTCCGAAATACCGCACCGATGCCACGCATATGTTCAAATACATTCACACGGAAGCGTCCCAGCTCCGAGGTTTGATAGGCAAAGTCCACGCCTTTGTTTTTTTCAAACGCCTTCTGATGAGGTTTCGACATGATTTCATACAACATATCGTGTGTTTCATCCGGCGAGAGTTCCCGGTATTTTACCGCATAAGTGTCACCGTTCAGGCGCACCCGCGGCGGGTTGCCGGATACCAGATGCAGGTCGGAGCCGCTCTGTTTAACGACCAGTTCCAGGAATGTATCTACGCGGCTCATATTTCTCGTATCAGTTTAATTGACCGCCAGGGCCACCTGGGGCAACAGTTCGGGATTGGTAACAAAACGCTGAAACAGCTTCTTGTCCGTGGCATTGAGATAGGCATCATCCGGATCGACTTCTTTATTTTTGATCGCTTCCAGCAGGGCCTGATCCATGAGTTGCATGCCCAGTTCCCGACCGGTTTGCAGGCTGGAAGGGATCTGGAAGATTTTTCGCTCCACGATCAGGTTGGCAATCCCCGGCGTATTGACCAGGATTTCCAGCACGGCTTTGCGGCCGCGGCCATCCGGGGTGCGCACCAATACCTGACTGATGACACCCTTGAGGTGCTGACCCAGAAAGGTGGCGGCCTGGTCTTTTTGTTCCGCCGGCATGGCATCGATGATACGGTCCAGGGTTTTCACTGCGGAAGACGTGTGCAAGGTACCGAGCACCAGGTGACCGGTTTCCGCTGCGGTCATGGCCATCATGATGGTTTCCGGATCCCGCAGCTCGCCCACCAGAATGACGTCCGGATCTTCACGCAAGGCTTCCCGCAAGCCGTTGGCAAAACTTTCCACGTGCATGCCGACACTGCGTTGTACCACCAGGGAAGCATTACTGTCATGCATGTATTCGATCGGATCTTCCAGGGTGATGATATTGAATTTGCGATTGCGGTTGAGCCAGTCAATCATCGCCGCCAGGGTGGTGGATTTACCGGTACCAGTAGCACCGGTGACCAGGATCAGGCCTTGATGGGAATGGAGCATTTTTTCCACGGCCTTGGGCAAATCCAGATCCTTGAGAGTCGGGACTTTGGGTGGAATCACCCGAAACACGGCGCCCACACCAGAGACCTTGTGAAACAGGTTGACACGAAACCGTCCGCCGGCTTCGGCTGATTGATAGGCCATGTCCAGGTCCTGGCCATTTTCAAATTTTTTCTGTTGATCCTGACTCAGGATTTCATTCACCAGGTCCATCATTTCCTCGCCTGATAATTCACGGTATTTGATGGGTTCCAGCACACCATGCAGGCGAACCATCGGCGGCATGCCCACCGCCAGATGAATGTCGGAACAGCCCTGCTGCCGACCCAGTTCCAGGAATGCGTCAATCCGTGCCATTAACTGAACTCATTCTGATAGAGCGTTTCCAGATCGCGTTGCAATTCGGCCACAGTCTGATAACGCTGGGTGGGATCCACATGTATCGCTTTCATGATGATGCGGTTCAACTCCTCGGAGATTTCCGGATTCTTTTCGCTCGCCGCCGGGGCCTTGCCTTCCACGTGCTTGAACAGGGTAGCCATGTGGTCCTTGTCCTTGTATGGTGGTTGCCCCGTAAACATCTCATACATCACAATGCCGAGACTGTAAATATCGGTGCGGGTATCAATGGTGCGGCCACGCACCTGTTCCGGGGCCATATAGGTCGGGGTGCCCACGAGAATACCGCTTTTGGTAATCCGTGATGATTCGCCACCGCCATCGCTGGCTGCCGCCGCGAGGCCAAAGTCCACGACTTTTACCAGATCGTCGTTATTGACCAGGATATTGGCCGGTTTGATATCGCGGTGCACCACATTGATATGATGCGCCACGCCCAGGCCTTTGCAGATGTCGATCAGGATCTTGGTGTTGCGTTTGAAGTCCTTGGTTTTGCCGGCGCGGATTTCCTGTGCCAGCGAATGACTCTCGAAATACTCCATGCTGATTGCATAAGACTTGCCCATGGTAATGAAGTCGTAAATGCGGATCACGTTTTCATGGGTGATCTTGCGGGTCAGTCGCAGTTCATGTACGAAACGATGAATCACACTGTCATCCGCTGCCATATGGGCATTCAGGAACTTGAGAATGATCTGCTCATTGACCATGATGTCCTGCACCAGCAACACCACCCCAAAGGCTCCCTTGCCGACATGTCGGATCACCTTGTAGCGGTTGTCGATCACCTCTCCGGGTTGCAGGTTGGCCGCATCGATAATCGGTGGGCTTGCGGGTGGTGTCCCGGCAGGTGTCGCCATGGTCGGTTGACTGGGTTGACTCGGTTCAGTGTTAAGGCTGATAGGTGCGGCATCGGGATCCAGCCGTGCCATCACGGTGGCCATGGTCTCATTGGCCAGGTCCATCATATTGGGATTACCACCGATCATGGTTTCATTCAGTGCCTCTTGCACGACCGCCAGATGCGGTTCGTCGGTCAGTCCCTTGAGGGCATGCATGGCCTCTTTTTTGACTTTGGCATCCGCAGTCTTCATTGCTTCGACGATGGGATCGATCGCAGCGGGATCTTCCAGTTGGGCCAGCGCCTTGATGGCCACGGCGGCGGATTCCGGTTGTGTTTGCAGCATTTCGATCAGAGCCGGAACGGCTTTTTTATCTCCCAGATTGGCCAGCGCATCAGCGGCCCGTTCACGCACCCACCAGTCTGGATCTTTCAGGACGCCGATCAAATGTGCTACTGCGCGTTCATCCTTGACCGAGTTGAGAATTTCCACCGCGGTGCGACGCAGAAATTCGTCTTTGTTATTAATCAACGCCAGCACGGCTTCAACTACCCGGGGCCCACCGATGGTGCCCAGCGCATCGGCCGCGCGCACCTTGACCCACCAGTCCTGGTCGCGCATGGCATTCAACAGATCCTTGATGGCCCGCTGATCGCCGATTTCATTCAACACCTCGACCGCGGCACGGCGAATGTATTCGGAATCGTCCTGCAGGATTTCGATCAGGTATTTGACCACGGCCGGATCGTGGATCTTGATCAGGGTGTTGATCGCCTGGGCCTGGACCGTGAGATCCGGATCCTTGAGCAGCGGTACGATTTGTAGAGAAGCAACGGGGACTTCCATGTTACTCAGACCCTGCAGGGCCGTCTGGCGTATGACTTTCTGGTCGTCATTGATCATCCGCAGCAAAATATCCCGCGCCACGACACTCTTGCTGCAACTGGAAAGGGCCTTGGCGACATGCATGCGCATGGCCGGATCTTCGTTGGTCGAATATGGCATCAGTTCCGGCACCATTTCTTCGGTGGCAACCGAATCGAGAATCTTGAATAAAGCCTGGCGTATTTCCTTGTCCGCTTTATCGGTAAATTCCAGCAGGTGTTTGATCCGGATAGTGTCTTTACGGGCCAAGAGGATTTGCACCAACGCCGTATTGGGGACATGCGGATCTTCAAACAGGCTGAACAGGCGGTTGGGATCATACATGGTCCCCTTGGCCAGCGCGCGCATGGTACCGAGGACGACGCGTTTGTCTTCGTCGGCCAGACCGTCAACGAATTTCGGCAGGCTCTTGTCCGTGAGCAGGCTGACCAGCAGGGCATGGATGTGGGGACTGTCAGGAGCATCCACCAGGGCATCGAGCAATTTCGGCACCGCGGCGGCACCGGTGGCTTTTATCTGGTGCATGGCCTCCTTCAGTTCCACCACGGAAAATTCCGCTGGCTCGACCAGGATATCGATTGCCTTGTTGACTTTGAGAGATCCAAACAAACCCATGGGGCTGCGTACCTTTAATATAATAATTATGCGTCCGACGTCTCAGTCGTAACATTGATAATATAGGATTTGTTGACCAGGCAAATCTGGTTTGCGTCAATATATAGTTTTATAAATCGCGCTTTTTCATGGTTTAGATAGTCAAACAGCCGGGCGCGATCGGGTGCGAGTGTTTCGC
Organism: Thiohalomonadales bacterium; assembly: GCA_040235565.1. GTDB lineage: Bacteria > Pseudomonadota > Gammaproteobacteria > UBA6429 > Thiohalophilaceae > JAHEIJ01. The sequence goes on from JBECLA010000044.1 coordinate 7,394, forward strand.
GTATCTCCCCATTAAACAACGCTCCATCCATCATGGTCAATTGACAGGGTATGATTTTCTGTGCGGGGTCATCCGGCGGCGTGTCTTCTTCATATTCGACCCGGACAATGGCGTTGCGGTTGTAAAACCGGATCTGCCCCGTTTCCTCCCGATCCAGCACGATAAAAGCCTTGTCTTTATTTAACACCTCCAGCGGTTCTTCAACCCCGGCATGGTTAACACTTTGCTCGCGTAAAAACAGGGAACCGATGACCTGGCCTTCGGGGTGGACCCACAAACTCACCTGACGTTTTATTTTGGGAATTTTCAGCGAATCGGTTACCACAGATGCTCCTTGGTGTATTTTCTTTAGACTTTGTATAAAAAATGTATTTTGTCGTGTCTAATCTGTTGAAAGCAATGCTAGATTGCAGTAATAGCCATAGTTAAAATGTGCAAGATGACAAAAATGCCCCGAGGCGGCCGTCGGCCCCAAATGTGAGGACTGATCACGGCATGACCACCCGTCGCGTTGTTATAAAATGCAATACTACTTGGTTTCACCCTGTCCGGATTTGGCCGGTCCGCCTGACATGACTGCGTGCAGGTGACAGGTGAAGAGCGCATCTTTTTAAAGTTGTCGGTTATTTGCACGAAAAACTTAATAATGAATATCACTACCCATTCTCATTTTCCAGCGAGCCGGACTGCCTGACCATGGCGGAACTCATCATACGTCAGGGACCCGATTCCGGCATCCGCAGCATGATTGCGGATGAACTGGTGTTGGGGCGCTCCAGCCGAAACACTGATGATCAGCACTTTCTACGGCTCACGGACGCGGAAATCAGCCGGCGACATCTGCGGATTTTTCAGAATAGCGATGGTTATTTTGTTGAGGATTTGCAGTCCACCAATGGCACTTTGATATGCGGCAAATTTCTCAAACCGGGCGAGCCGCAGGCCCTCAAAGATGGGGATGAGGTCTTTTTTGGTAATACCCAGGCGGTTTTCCGTTTGCCGGAGTCGCCAGCTGTGGCGTCGGAGTTGGCAGAATTTGATCTGTCGCCGCCCCCATCGGCGGCGACCAAAGCGGGTCAACTGCATATTCTGTCGGCAGAGGACAAACAACCCGATGTCAGCATGATCGTCGACGCCTCGCAAATCCTGCTGCAACTGCGCGACCAGGTTACCGATGATGCGGCAATGAACAAGGAACTGGCGAGGCGGATGCAGGCCATGGTGCAGGTCAGTATCGCCCTGGGCGCGATCACCGATCTGGATGCGTTGCTGGCCAAGATCATGGAATTGATTTTCAAAATCTTCGCCGGTGCGGATCGTGCCATCGTGGTCGCATTCAAGGCGGATACCAATCAGATCCAGCCGTTGATCATACGGGACCGGGAATGCGATATCCCCTCGACGGAGGAGATGGTCTTGTCACGCACCATTGTTAATCAGGTACTGGAGCAGAAGCATGCCTTGATGTTGATGGATGCCCAGAGTGATCGGCGTTTTGGCAGCCAGGATTCGGTGGTGGATCTGGCGATCCGCAGTGTCATGTGCGCGCCGTTACTCTATGAGAACGACGTACTTGGACTGATTCAGGTGGACAGTCGCCAGAGTTCGCACATGTTCACCGCCGAGGATCTGGAAATTCTCACCGGCATTTCCGCCCAGATGGCGATCTCGATGAAAAATTCCCAGCTGTATCAGGAGATTGAGGGTCTGTTCGAGGGCTTTGTGAAGGCCTCGGTGCAGGCGATTGAAGCGCGGGATCCCAGCACGGCAGGCCATTCGTTTCGGGTGGCGGATCATACCGAGCAACTGGCGATTGCGGTGGATCGGACGGGTGAGCATGGGTTGCGTGATATTGTGTTCAGTCGGGAGCAGATTCAGGAAGTCCGGTATGCCGCGCTGCTGCATGACTTTGGCAAGGTGGGGGTGCGGGAACATGTCCTCACCAAGGCGAAAAAGTTATACCCCCACGAACTGGGTGAGCTGAAGTTACGCATCAAGTACGCCAAGGCCTGTCTGGAGCGCAAGGCCTACAAGGAACTGGTGGACAAGTATCAGAGTGGTGAGTATTCCCCGTCCGAAATACAGGTACAACGGGTCCGACTGGAGGAGCAACTGCAACAGGAACTCGCCAGATTAAACGAGTTCCTGGTGATGATTCTGGAAGTCAACGAACCGGAATATGTGTATGACAAAAACAAGGGGCGTCTGCACGAACTGAATGATTACCGCTTTCATGACCGCGATGAACAGCAAATCCAGTTACTGACAGATTTTGAATTTTCCGTGCTGAGTTTTTCCCGTGGCAGTCTCAATCCGGAAGAGCGGCGGGAGATCGAATCCCATGTGAGCCATACCTTCGAGTTCCTGAGCCTGATCCCGTGGACCGGCCAGTTTGCCGGGGTACCCGATATCGCCCACGCCCATCACGAGAAACTCGATGGCACCGGCTACCCGCAGGGGTTGCTGGCGGATCAGATCCCGGTGCAGTCAAAGATCATGGCGATCGCGGATATTTATGATGCCCTGACCGCGGGTGATCGGCCCTATCGTAGAGGCGTCCCCACCGAAACGGCCCTGCATGTGATCGAGAAAGAAGTGAAGTTGGGTAAACTGGATGAACAGATGTTTCGGGTGTTTGTGGAGTCCGAGTCCTACAAGCTGCGGGATGCCAAGACCACCGGCTAAGATGTCATTTAGAACATCCGCCCTCCCGAGGTGTAGTGACGCCGCCAGTAATCATCCTGCAGATTATCGATCGACACCTGCTTGCCTGACGACGGGGCATGAATAAACTGGCCGTCGCCCAGATATATGCCCACATGCGAAACAAAGCGCCGACCGTGGGTGCGGAAGAAAATCACGTCACCGGGTCGTAAGGCATGGCGTTTGATTGGCAGGGCCGCACGATATTGTTCCCCGGTCGTACGCGGCACCCGGATACCGGCCTGGCTGTAGGCGTACTGCACCAGGCCACTGCAATCAAAACCACGGTTGGGCGAGGTCCCGCCATAAAGGTAGGGTACCCCCAGCATATCTTGGGCCGCCTCGATCACCTGTTGCCGATCGGGTACCTGGCCGGTGGGCCGATAGGGTTGGCCGCCACAGCCAGCCAGATACAGGCTGAACAATAACGGCAGCAGGAAAGCGCGAATACTGAGCAGGGGTGGTCGTGACATGCCTTTGTATTGTTTTTTTATATGTCTGGTCAAGTTGTAGCCGAGCCAGGAGGAAAAATCAATAAAACTATAATTATCAAGCAGTTCCGTTGGACATTTGATATTGCGATTTAATAGTTAACTGACTGATTTCAGGGCCGAAATTCGCCAAACGGCGGTCACCCGAGACAAAACCAGGTTGCATACTGTTCAAGTCCGGGTCGGGTTTGTCCGATGACCTGAGTGATACCGCAGATGTTGCGGTGCGGGTATCTCTGCCGTTAATGGCCGAGCATGATGAGTACAGGTGAACAGCGTGGAAGTCGGCTTCCGCGATATGCCTTGATAAAACGAAAGGATTGCCCAGATTATGGATCTTCCGGCACTGATTCTACTTGCCCTTTTTCTTGTCGTGGTGTTCTACACCATCTTCATTTACAACAACCTGGTTTCCCTCAAGCACGGGGTGTCCAAGGCCTGGTCCAATATCGATGTGTTGCTGAAGCAACGCCATGATGAATTACCCAAACTGGTCGAGGTCTGCAAGCAATACATGCAGTACGAACAGGAAACGCTGGAAAAAGTCGTGCAGGCCCGTTCGGCGGTGATGCAGGCGCGTAGCGGCGGCGACATCAGGCAACTCGGACAGGCCGAATCGCAACTTCGCCTGGGACTCGGCAATCTGTTTGCCCTGGCGGAAAACTATCCGGAGCTGAAAGCCAATCAAAGCTATCAGCAATTACAAAGCCGTATCAGCCAACTGGAAAACGGCATTGCCGATCGGCGTGAGGTCTACAATGAGGCAGTCAATCTGAATAATGTCCGGATCGAACAGTTCCCGGATGTACTGGTGGCCCGCCTGTTCAACTTTCGGGATTTTGGTCTGCTGGAATTCAATGCGGAAGAAATCCGCGACGTCAACATGCAGGCGCTGTTTTCCCGTTAACTTCAAGGGGAAGCCGTCACAGTAAAACCCCGCCAAGCGTTTTTACTTCGGATAATGCTAGAGCTCGACCAATGGAAGTCCTGGGTGCTTACCGCGTCCCCGCAGGATTTCTGGATCGGGTGGGCCATTATCGGAATCGCGGCGACCCTGACCGGCTACGGGATTTTCCATTTCATTCGGCGGGCGCGCCTGATTGAGGATACCCCCACGGCGAAGATACGTTCCGCCGCGCAGGGCTATGTGGAATTGATCGGCAAAGGTAAATATCTGGGTGACAAACCGCAGGTTGCACCGCTCACGGGGACACCCTGTACCTGGTACAGCTATAAAATCGAACGCAAGGTCCACAGTGGCAAGCATACGCGCTGGAGCACGGTCGAGTCAGACACCAGCGTCCTGCCTTTTCTGTTGCTTGATGACACCGGCCAGTGTCTGATTGACCCGACCGGGGCGGAAGTGATTCCGGCGGTGAACCAGGTCTGGTACGGCCATTCACGTCGCCCGACCTCGGGTCCGGCCAGAAACAGTGGCGGCTTCTTCCAGTTAAGCAGTGGTGGCTATCGCTATACCGAGAAGCGGTTACATGCCGATGAATTCCTGTATGCGCTCGGCGACTTTGTCACCCTGGGGGAACATGACCGCACTCAGCAGCTCGATCGCGAAGTCAGCGCGACATTGAAAGCCTGGAAACAGAAACCCGAAGCCCTGTTAAGGCATTTCGATACCGATAAAAATGGCGCAATCGATTTACAGGAATGGCAACGGGTGCGGGAAGTCGCCCGCCATAAAGTGTTGCAGGATCGGTTGCACAAAGCCGCTGTCCCCTCGGTGCATACCCTTGGCAGGCCTCGTGATGGCCGCCCGTTTATCCTGTCCGTCCGGTCCCAGCGCGACATGAGTCGCAAATTCCGTCTCAAGGCGGCAGCCAGTCTGGTGGTGTTCGTATTAGCCGGACCGGTTACGGTGTGGATGACATTGTTGCGACTGACGGCTTAAATCGGCGCGCCTTCGCAAAAATACGCAGGCTATTGAGGTAGAATGATCACACTCGACTAGCTGATTGCCAGGCATGCCAAAAAAGAAGTCTTCCCGTCGTCGTAAACCGGTTTCCGGTCAGAAAACCCGACGCAAAGCGGTCCAACCCAGGAAAAAACGTATCTCCCGTTCCAAACCCAAAACGGGATGGCGGCGATATTTTACCTGGCGCTACCTGCTGCTTGGGGCGGTGGTGTTCACCCTCGCCTGGGTGATCTATCTCGATATCGTCATTCGGGTGCAGTTTGAAGGCAAACGCTGGGCCTTGCCCGCCCAGGTGTATGGCCGGCCGCTGGAGTTATATGCCGGCAGCCCGTTGACACCGCAGGCCTTTCGTCAGGAGCTCGAACAACTGGGTTATCGCTACGCTTATCGGGTAAGTGAACCGGGGACTTTTTATCAGAAAGGGAGCGAGTTCCGGCTGTATCGGCGGGCGTTTCACTTCTGGGACGGTGCGGCGCCCGCCCAGCTGCTGGATGTGCGCTTCGGCGAGGATGTGGTAGAGCGTGTGCTTGATCCGGCATCTGGCGAAGAACTCGATATCGTCAGACTGGAACCGCCGCGGGTGGGAGGCATTTATCCCACCCATCGCGAAGACCGGGTGCTGGTGAAACTCGAAGCGGTGCCACCCTTGTTACCGGCGGGGCTGGTGGCGGTGGAAGATCGCGATTTTTATGAGCACCACGGGGTCGCGCCCCGGGCCATCGCGCGGGCCATGCTGGCGAATCTGAAAGCCGGAGCAACGGTGCAGGGTGGCAGTACCCTGACCCAGCAACTGGTGAAAAATTTCTTTTTAAGCAACCAACGCAGCCTGTGGCGCAAGGCCAACGAAGCCGTGATGGCGGTCTTGCTGGAATGGCATTACAACAAAGATGAAATTCTGGAAGCCTATCTGAACGAGATCTATCTTGGTCAGGAAAAGAGCCGCGCTATCCACGGGTTTGGTCTGGCCAGCCATTTCTATTTTGATCGGCCGATCCAGAATCTCAGTCTGCCCCAGATCGCCACCCTGATTGCCCTGGTGCGTGGACCCTCTTATTACGATCCCGATCGCCATCCAAAACGCTTACGCAAGCGTCGCGATCTCATTCTGTCGATCATGGCGGAGCAGGGTGTGATTACCCCGGCGCAGGCGAGCCAGGCCAAACTCAGCGGCCTGGGTGTTGCCAGGGGACAGGGCGGGGACACCCGCTATCCGGCATTCATGGACCTGGTGCGGCGCCAGTTGCAACGCGACTATCGGCCGGAAGATTTGACTTCCGAAGGATTGCGCATCTTCACCACCTTCGATCCGCGGGTGCAGCAGGCCGCCGAACAGGCCATCAGACGCCGGGTGCAGTTACTCGATCTGCAACGGGGCCTGCAGGGTCAGTTGCAGGGGGCGGCCATTGTGACTGACACCACCAGCGGGGAAGTGTTGGCGGTGGTTGGTGATCGACAACCGCGATATGCCGGTTTTAACCGTGTCCTGGATGCCCAGCGTCAGGTGGGTTCCTTGATCAAACCGGCGGTCTACCTGGCGGCCCTCGAACAGCCGGATCGCTATACCCTTGCCACACCCCTCAATGACACCCCGATTCGCCTGCAAGCGCCCGATGGGACGGTATGGTCACCCGATAATTATGACGGCGAATCCCATGGCACGGTGCCGCTCTATTATGCCCTGGTGCATTCCTATAACCAGGCAACCGTACGACTGGGTATGGACCTGGGTTTTGAACGGATTGCTGACACCTTGCAGCGGCTGGGTGCGACACGGGAAATCCCGCCCTATCCTTCCATGTTGCTCGGCGCCGTGGGCTTCACGCCCTACGAAGTGGCCGGTTTATACCAGTCACTGGCTTCCGGCGGGTTTCATTCGCCGCTGCGGGTCATCCGCGAAGTCATGACGGCGGAAGGCGAGCGGCTGCGTCGTTTCCCGCTGGAGGTCCAGCAGGTTGTGGATCCGGCACATGTCACGGTGCTGGTCAGCGCGTTGCATGAAGTGACGCAGAGCGGCACCGCACGCAGTCTGCAACAGTTGTTACCGGCCGGGTTAAGCGTGGCAGGCAAGACCGGTACCACCAATGATCTGCGCGACAGCTGGTTTGCCGGATTCAGCGGTGAACACCTTGCTGTTGTCTGGCTGGGGCGGGATGACAATCAACCGATCGGCCTGACGGGCAGCAGCGGAGCATTGACGGTGTGGGCGGATATCCTGGCACACATCCCCACCCGACCGTTGTCGGCACCGGTGGCAGACAAGGTGAGTTATCACTGGATCGATCGCAGCAGCGGTTTGTTAAGTGGTGAGGCTTGTGACAATGCCATCTCGCTGGCCTTTGTGGAAGGTTCTGCCCCGACTGAACAGGCCACTTGTCGGGCGGCGGCGGCTCCCTCTACCATGGACCGCACGGTGAACTGGTTCAAGCAACTGTTTTCACAATGATGACGCAAAAAATACACGGACTTCTGCTCGGTGCCGGGCTACTTTTGCTGGCAGGGTGTAGCATCACTCCGACCCAGCCTGAAGGATTCGAGGTCGAACCGGCGGCACCCGATCAACCCCAGATCCGGCCCGATCCGCAGACCAGCAAAGCCGCCCTGGCCCTGTTGGGCAAGGCACGCGCAGCCGCGCAGGAAGGCAATCTGACCGTGGCCGAAGCGCAACTGGAGCGTGCCGTGCGAATCGAACCGCAGAATGCCGTACTGTGGCATTACATGGCCAAACTGCGGCTCCACCAGGGGCAGTTGAGTCAGGCGGCGGGGTTGGCCGCCAAGTCGAACAGCCTGGATCGCGACAATATGCAGCTGCAGGCGGATAACTGGCGCATTATCGCTCATGTCCGCTATCAGAAAGGGGATAAGGCGGGTGCCCAGGCCGCCCAGCGGCGGGCCGAGGAGCTGCTGAAATAACAGTGGTCCGGGTCCCACTGCAGTATACTGCTCCACCAAATACATCAAACGATCTTAACCAGCGGTATCTCTTTGCATTCATCGACGGACATACTTGGCCACAACGGCTTGCTTGCGCAGCGGATCGCGGACTTTGCCCCCCGTGAGGTGCAACAGCAACTGGCCGAAGCCGTTGCCCGGGCGCTGGATCAAAACGCCATCCTGGTGGCGGAAGCCGGCACGGGTACGGGCAAAACCTTTGCCTATCTGGTGCCGGCCATGCTCTCGGGTCAGAAGATTATCATTTCCACCGGGACCAAGAATCTGCAGGATCAGCTTTACAAGCGGGATGTGCCAGTGGTGCGGGATGCGCTGGCTATCCCGGTCAGCGTGGCGCTGTTGAAAGGCCGTGGTAATTACCTCTGCGTGCATCGCCTGGCGTTGGCCGAAGTGAGCCATTACAGCTCTCCCGAGCAGGCCGACAAGGTGCGGCGCATCCGCCTCTGGGCCGGCCATACCCGCAACGGTGACATTGCCGAATGCAGCGACATCAGTGAAGGGGATCCGGTGTGGGCCCAGGTGACCTCCAACAGCGAGAACTGCCTCGGGCAGGAATGCCCGTCATATGACGACTGTCATCTGGTCAGCGCGCGTCGGGCGGCGCAGGCCGCGGACATCGTCGTGGTGAATCATCATCTGTTGTTGTCCGACATGGCATTGAAAGAAGAGGGCTTCGGCGAACTGTTGCCCGCGGCGGATGCCTTTATTATCGACGAGGCCCATCAATTGGCGGATGTGGCGTCGAATTTTTTTGGCCAGGCGGTCAGTGGCAACCAATTGCTGGAACTGGCCCGCGATGTTGAAACCGAATTCCGGCGTGATATCAACGAAGGCGATACCGTAATCCGCGCAGCCGAGCTGTTACAGAAACAGGTTAAAGATCTACGCCTGGCACTGGGACAGGCACAACGGCGTGCGGCCTGGTCAGAAGTCGGTCAGCAAGCGGAAGTCGCGGCACTTATCACGGCGATCGAGGAACAACTGGAAGCATTACAACGGTTGCTGCATCCGTTGGCGGAGCGCAGCAAGGGACTGGAGAGTTGTGAGCGACGCTGTAGCGAGTTGCTCGGTCGCTTTGTGCTGTTGACCGGCGAGACGCCGGAAGATCATATTCACTGGTTTGAAACCCACAAACGTTCCTTTTCCCTGCATCTCACCCCGCTGAGCATTGCGGATTATTTTCAAAAGCAACTGCAGGCCTTCCCGGCGGCCTGGATTTTTACCTCGGCGACGCTGGCGGTGGGGAAAAGCTTTGCCCATTTTACCGGTCGCCTCGGCCTGACCGAGGTCGATACGGCGCAATGGGAAAGCCCGTTTGATTATGCCAATCAGGCCCTGTTTTATGTGCCAAAGGGCATGCCCGCGCCCAATGCGCCGGATTACACCGCTGCCGTGGTCAACGCCGCCTTGCCGGTGCTGGCAGCGAGTCAGGGCCGGGCGTTTCTGTTGTTTACCAGTTATCGCGCCTTGTCCGAAGCGGCGTCCTTGCTGCAAGACACCGTGGACTATCCGTTGTTCGTCCAGGGCGAGGCACCGCGTGACATTCTGTTGCAACGTTTTCGCGAGACGCCGCACGCGGTGTTACTGGGCACCAGCAGCTTCTGGGAAGGGGTAGATGTGCGGGGCGAAGCACTGTCCTGCGTCATCATCGACAAACTGCCGTTTGCCTCACCCGGTGATCCGGTTCTGAAGGCGCGGATCGACGCCATGCGCAAACTGGGTATCAACGCCTTTATGGAGTACCAGCTCCCGGATGCGGTGATTGCGCTCAAGCAGGGAGCGGGGCGGCTCATCCGGGATAGGCATGACCGTGGCGTGTTAATGATTTGCGATCCACGCTTGCTGAACAAACCCTATGGCCGTCTGTTTCTTGATAGTTTGCCGCCGATGGCCCGCACACGGGATCCGCAGCAGGTGGCTGCTTTCTTTGCGCCCCAACCGGCAATGACGGACAGCCGGAGTACGATGGGATGAAATTGCTGGCTATCGATACGGTCACCGAAGCCTGTTCGGCGGCCTTGTGGCAGGACGGTGAGGTGCAGGCACGGTTTGAGCTTGCCCCCCGGCGCCATACCCAGTTGATCCTGCCCATGGTGCAGGAGTTACTGGCCGAAGCAGGCATAACCCTGACACAACTGGATGCGATTGGGGTTGATCGGGGGCCGGGGTCCTTTACCGGGGTGCGCATCGGTACGGGCGTGGTACAGGGGCTGGCGTACGCGGCAGATTTGCCGGTGGTGCCGGTATCGAGCCTGGCCGCACTGGCCCAGGCCGTCTGGCAACAAACGGGACACGCGCAGGTGCTGGCAATGATTGATGCACGCATGCATGAAGTATACGGTGCCTGCTATGTGCGACAGGCGAATCGCATGCTACTCATCGGGGCGGAACAGGTCGGGCCGATCTCAGCAATGATACCGGCGGATACCGCCTGTGCCTGGTATTGCGTCGGCAGCGGGAGCCGCGAATATGCGGCCCAGCTGCAGGCGCATGACCATTTGCAGGTCATTGCCGATAGCGAACTGGATTTTCCCCGTGCCGCCGTTGTTGCCGGGCTGGCTGCCACGGCTTATCAGTGCAATGAATATGTCAACGCGGCACAACTGGAACCGAGTTATCTGCGTAACCAGGTGGTACAGGCGAAGCGCTGATCTTCCGGCGCTTTGGCAGGCTGTGGCCTGATACGTGATCTGGCGGTGGTTTTCGACTACCATCTCAGCACATTTCGCATCCCTTCTTCACATTGAGGTGATCATATGGTGAGCTTCCGAATCATCCTTGTCGTTTTTTTTCTGTCGACATCAATCTGGGCCAGTGAGACAAAGCCGGCTGCCGCGACCACGTCTGAATCCCGCATCTATAAAAAAACCGTCAAGGGTGAATTTACCGAGACCTATAAAAAAGTCTTTACCGCACTTGAGACCAACGGCTACTTCGTGGTGTTTGAACCCAACATCGGCAAGAATCTGTCCCACTTTGAGCAACGCTGGGGCAACAATTACAACAAGAACAAACTTGAAGCGATTCGCAGCCTGGTGTTCTGTAATGCCTGGTACGCCAATGAGGTGAGTAATCTGGACCCCGACATGCTGGCCTTGTGCCCATTGCACATCACCCTGGCCCATAAGAATGGTGTCACTTCGATCCTGTTTGTGCGGCCCAGTCAGGTGGCCATTGCCAGCCCGGCAAAAGCCATCGTCGGAGAGCTGGAGCAGGACGTCATTCGGGCCATCGAACAGGGATTCATTCCCTGATCAGGTAAGAAGATTAACAAGAATTTGTTGGTAAATTTTCGACAAGGTATCCAGCGCGGCAATTTCCACATGTTCATCCACTTTATGGATGGTGGCATTCAAGGGTCCCAGCTCCACGACCTGCGCCCCGGTAGGGGCAATAAAGCGACCATCTGACGTCCCACCGCTGGTGGAAAGTTCAGCCTCATAGCCACAGACGCTCTGAATAGCCTGGCGGCTGGCATCCACCAGTTTGCCTGCGGGGGTGAGAAACGGCTGACCGGAGAGTTGCCAGTCAATCAGGTAGTCCAGGCCATGCTTGTTCAGGATGTCTTCCACCCGGCCACGAAGTTCAGCGTCGGTGACTTCAGTAGAAAAACGGAAATTGAACACCACGCGCAATTCGCCGGGCACCACATTGGTGGCGCCGGTACCGGCCTGCATGTTACTGATCTGAAAGGTAGTCGGCGGAAAATAGTCATTCCCCTGATCCCATTCCACCGCCACCAGTTCGGCCAGTGCCGGGGCAAACTGGTGTACCGGGTTTTTCGCCAGATGCGGGTAGGCGACGTGGCCCTGCACCCCGCGGATCGTCAGGGTTGCCCCGAGCGAACCGCGGCGGCCGTTCTTGATGACATCTCCCACGTTGTCGGAGCTGGTGGGTTCGCCCACCAGGCAAAAGTCAATCTTTTGGTTACGCGCCTGTAGCCATTCCACTACCTTGACGGTGCCATCGATGGCGACACCTTCCTCGTCGCTGGTGATCAGATAGGCAATGGACCCCTGGTGATCGGGGTGGTGGGTAAGAAATCGCTCGGTCGCGGTGATCATCGCGGCGAGTGAACCTTTCATGTCCGCGGCGCCACGACCGTATAACAGACCGTTTTCTTCGGTCGGTGAGAAGGGCGGATGGCGCCAGTCGGTTTCCGGGCCACTCGGTACCACATCGGTGTGACCGGCAAATACGAACAACGGATCGCCGTTGCCGTGTCGCGCCCACAGGTTGTCGACTTCACCAAAGCGCAAGTGTTCAATGTGAAAACCCAGGGCTTGCAGACGTTGCGCCAGGATCGTCTGGCAGCCGGCATCCTCGGGTGTGACCGAACGGCGGGCAATCAATTCCCTGGTAAGAGCAAGTGTGTCAGACATGGCGCCTTGTTTTGTTATGTTAGCGAATCAGTATCTTAACCCAACAGGCGCTGATAGGTGGCAGCAGTGAATCCCACGTGGACCTGTTTGTTGACTTCCAGGACCGGGCGTTTGATCAGGGTCGGCTCGGCTGACATCAGTTTAATGGCTTTGGCCTCAGTCAGGTTCACCTTGTCTTTATCAGCCAGTTTGCGCCAGGTCTGGCCACGGCGGTTCAGTAAAGTTTCCCAGCCGACTGCCTGCACCCAGGCTTTGACCTGTTTGCCGCTCAGTCCATCCTTGCGAAAATCGTGGAATTGGTAGGCAACATCATGCGCCGCCAGCCACTTGCGCGCCTTGCGCACGGTATCGCAATTGGCAATGCCGTACAGCGTGGTCATTAAATATCGCGCAGCAGTTCGTTAATGCCGACCTTGCCGCGGGTTTTCTCATCTACCTGTTTGACGATCACCGCGCAATAGAGACTGTACTTGCCGTCCTTGGAAGGGAGGTTACCGGAGACCACGACCGAACCGGCAGGAATGCGACCGTAAGTGATCTCATCGGTCATGCGATTATAGATACGGGTACTCTGGCCGATGTAAACCCCCATGGAAATCACCGAACCTTCCTCGACGATCACCCCTTCGACGACTTCGGAACGGGCACCGATAAAACAGTTGTCCTCAATGATGGTGGGGGCGGCCTGCAGGGGCTCCAGCACACCGCCAATGCCCACACCGCCGGAGAGGTGGACATTCTTGCCAATCTGCGCGCAGGAACCGACTGTCGCCCAGGTATCGACCATGGTGCCGCTATCCACATAGGCACCAATGTTGACATAGGAGGGCATCAAGACCACGCTGGGGGCAATATAGGCGCCCTGGCGCACGGTTGCGGGTGGTACTACCCGCACACCTTCGTTACGGAATTCGCGTGAGTTGTAATCCGAATACTTGGCCGGCACCTTGTCATAGTAATTGGTGAACCCGCCTTTCATAAACTGGTTATCATGGATGCGGAAAGACAACAGCACGGCTTTTTTCAACCATTCATTAACGACCCACTCGCCATTCTGTTTTTCCGCCACCCGGGCTTCGCCCTTGTCGAGCATCTGGATTGCTTCGGTGACCGCTTCTTTGACAATCGTATCCACACTGCGTGGTGTGATGTCGGCGCGATTTTCAAACGCGTTTTCAATGATGTTCTTGATGTCACTCATGCATCTGTCTCCAGTTGGGCGTGTCTTTGTTTGTCGGCCGTTATTATAACGAACCGAACCGCAATTAGTTGATCGATTCGAGATAGGTCCGAATGCGTTTGGCCGCTTCGATACATTCATCAAATTCAGCGACCAGTGCCATCCGCACCCGTTGGTAACCGGGGTTAACTCCGTCAAGCTCGCGTGACAGGTAGCTGCCCGGCAGGACGGTGACGTTTTGCCGGGCATACAGCTGTTGCGTAAAAGTTGTGTCATCCAACGGTGTTTGCGGCCACAGGTAAAAACCCGCCGTGGGTCGTTCAACCTGTAACACCGGTTGCAGGATCTCCAGCACGGCGTCGAACTTGGCACGATACTGATGACGATTGACCACCACATGACTTTCATCCTGCCAGGCCTGCATGCTGGCTACCTGGTGATGGGGTGGCATGGCGCAGCCATGATAGGTGCGATATTTCAGAAATCGCGCCAGGACATCGGCATCTCCGGCGACAAACCCGGAACGCAATCCCGGCAGGTTGGAACGTTTTGACAGGCTGTGAAACACCACGCAGCGTCGATAATCCTCGTGGCCGGCTTCGGCGGCGGCCTGCAGCAGACCGACCGGCGGCTGTTGCTCGTCGAAATAGATTTCGGAATAGCATTCATCCGACGCTATGATGAAGTCATATTGTTCCGCCAAACCAATCAGGCGTTGCAGTGATGCCGTATCGATGACCGCCCCGGTGGGATTGCCAGGCGAGCACAGATACAGCAACTGGCAACGTTGCCAGGTGGTGGCGCTGACGCGGTCAAAATCAGGAATAAAGTGATTCTCGGCCACCGTGTTCAGGTAGACAGGTTCCGCCCCGGCGAGTAAGGCCGCCCCTTCATAGATCTGGTAAAACGGATTGGGCATGAGCACGCAGGCATTTTGTTGCCGGTCAACGACGGCCTGGGCAAAGGCGAACAAAGCTTCCCGGGTGCCGGTAACGGGCAGTACATGACGTTCCGGATCGAGACTGTTCGCGGGCAACCGGAAGCGACGTGTTAACCATTCGACGATGGCGATGCGGAGGTCCAGTTGACCCCTGGTCAGAGGATAGCGGGATAAGCCGTCCAGGGCCGCCTGCATCGCTTCGATCACAAAACCGGGGGCGGCATGTTTCGGTTCGCCGATGGACAGGGCTATCGGTGCCAGTTCGGCCGGTGGAGTGAGTCCCTGTTTCAGGCTGGCCAGTTTCTCGAACGGGTAGGGATGCAGCTTGTTGAGATCCGGGTTCATAATAGTGATAAAAACGGGTATGTTCGAATATCCATGGCGCCGGAACAAACAGGCAGTATTCAGTCGGCCCACAAAAAGATGCAGAGTATAGACGAATCGATGCCGGCAACGAAACCACATCAGCCAGGTGCCATATTCAGTCTGTTATTGGCCGCCACTCTGTGGGGGATTTTCTGGTACCCCCTGCGACTGTTTGAACAACAGGGCCTGCACGGTCTCTGGAGCACCTTATTATTATATAGCGGTACTATCCCCACCATGTTATGGCTGATGCGCGGGCGTTGGCGTGAGTTCATTCATGCCCCGGGGATGCTCGCGGCGATCGCACTGGCGAGTGGTGCCTGTAACACCACCTTCATTCTGGCCATTATTGAGGGTAATGTGGTACGGGTGCTGTTACTGTTCTATTTGTCGCCGTTGTGGGCGACCCTGATGGGATGGTTGTTTCTCCGCGAGCAGTTGCAACGGGATTCATTGTTTGTGCTGGGGCTGGCTCTGGCGGGTGCGACGATCATGCTGTGGCAGCCTGAAGCGGGCATGCCCTGGCCACAGGAACGTAGTGACTGGCTGGCACTTTTTTCAGGTTTCAGTTTTGCCCTGGTCAATGTGCTGGTGCGTCATACCCAGGCGGTCTCCGTGTACGGCAAAACCGCCAGTGCCTGGCTTGGGGTGATCGTGGTGGCAGGGATCCTGATTATGCTGACCGAGCGTTCAGTCGGGAGTGCCTCCCTGCCTACCGTTGTCAGCGCCCTGTTGTTTGGTGCCCTGGTGCTGGTCATTATGACGCTGTCAGTCGTCTATGGTGTGACGCATTTGCCGGTTCACCGCTCGGCGGTCATACTGTTATTTGAAATTGTTGCCGGTGCGGTCTCCGCCCAGTTGCTCACTGAGGAAGTTGTCTTGTTGCGGGAATGGTTAGGCGGTGGGTTTGTGATGTTGGCCGCCTACATGTCAGCCCGTGCCCATATCAAATCCTGAACAGAACTTTTTCGATGTTGAAGATTGATCACATCCATCATGTCAGTCTGCTCGTGGCAGATACCGCACGGGCCCTGGAGTTTTATCACGGTGTATTGGGACTGGCAGTGGATCCGAACCGTCCCGATCTCGGTTACCCGGGGGCCTGGTTACGCATCCGGACACAACAAATCCATTTACTGGAATTACCCAATCCCGATCCGGTGGAAGGGCGTCCGTCCCATGGCGGCCGGGATCGGCATCTGGCATTGACGGTCCCTGATCTGCAAAGCCTGATGACACGTCTGGCAGACGCGGGGATTTCCTACACCCTCAGTCGCTCCGGCCGCCGTGCCCTGTTTTGTCGTGATCCCGATGGTAACGCGCTGGAGTTTATTGAACGCGGGAGTTGAGGCGGCATCAGTGTTCCTGGTGATTCAGGAATTCGCCGATGGTTTGTGCCAGGCAATTCAGTTGGGTTTTGTCATGAATCGGCTGTTCATTTTTATCCGTAATATAAAAAATATCTTCCGCCCGTTCACCGTAGGTGGCGACCCGCGCATTGCTCAAATAGATATTGCATTGATGTAACGCCTGCGCGATGCGTGATAGCAGACCGGGCCGATCCAGTGCTTTCACATGCATGACCGTCCGCTGCTGGCTATCGATTTGTTCGAACTCCACCTGGGTCGGGAATTTGAATTGCTTGATTTGTCGCGGTAACTGGCGGGTGATCTCGGGTATGACTGCCGCAGGCTGACCGATGGTATTCTGCAGTTGTTCCAATAAACTTAACGCTTGGCCGGTGTCTTCCAGTGGTTCATACTCGTGGCCTGTGATCTGGAAAGAGTCAAGCGAGTACCCGTCAGGGGTTTTAAAAATCCGCGCGTCCATGATGGTGACGTTGTTGCGTTCGAGCAGGGACGTAGCTTGCAGGAACAACGTGTCATAGGTTCGCGTATAGATAAACAGTTCCGTGCCGCCGCGCTTTGGCATGTCACGCATCAGTATCACTGGTTGATTGGCATCCTCCCGCGACAGAATCGCCTCGGTGTGCCAGACAATTTCTTCCGGCAGGAAACGCAGAAAATATTCATCACCCAGTTTGTCCCACAAGTCATTCACCGCCTGTGAGGCGAAGGTGCTGTCGGCGAGTAAAAGGCTGGCCTGCTGTCGGGTATCCTCGATGTGCTCGGATTGAATCAACGGATTCTGCAGACCACGGCGGTATGCCTGGCGTGAGGCATCATACAATTCTTTTAACAATGCACCTTTCCAGGAATTCCACACCTTGTCACTGGTGGCCCGGATGTCGGCCACGGTGAGCAGGTACAGATAATCAAGCCGGGTTTTATTGCCCACCTGACAGGCGAACTCATGAACGACATCCGGGTCGCTGATATCCATGCGCTGCGCGGTGGTCGACATTACCAGATGGTTTTGTACCAGCCAGACAACCAGTTTGGTGTCATAGTCGCTCAGACCGTGACGGTGACAGAAGGCTTCGGCATCGGTGCCACCCAGTTCCGAATGATCGCCGCCGCGTCCCTTGGCAATGTCATGAAACAGGCCGGCGAGCAGCAACAATTCCTGTTTCGGGATGGTCTTGATCAGTTCACTGCAAAAGGGAAACTCATGGGAAAACATCGGTACGGTAAAACGTCGCAGATTACGGATCACCATCAGGGTGTGTTCATCGACGGTATACACATGAAACAGGTCGTGCTGCATCTGTCCGACGATTCGGCCAAACTCAGGGAGGTAGGCGGCCAGAATCCCGTAGCGATTCATACGCCGCAGTTCATGGGTAACTCCTCTGGGTTGACGCATGATTTCCATGAACAGGCTGCGATTGCGTAAATCTTCGCGAAAACTGGCGTCGATCAATCCCCGATCCTGCCGGATCAGACGAATGGTATTGGCGCGGACTCCCTTTAGCTCGGGATGCTGTTCCAGCAGCAAGTAAATCTCCAGTAGGGCAAACGGGTAGTGATTGAAGATTTTCTCATGCCGGACTTCCAGAAAGCCTTTGCGGGCCTGAAAGCGTTTATTGATTTTGACCGGTTCGCCGGAATCATCACTGTAGAGAATTTCTTCCTGAAACAACTGCAACAGCATTTCATTCAGGCGACTGAGTTCCATCACCGTGCGGTAGTATTGCTTCATGAATTGTTCGACCGCCAGGCGTTGCGGATTGTCCCGATAACCAAACTGCCTGGCCAGCACACGTTGATGGTCAAACAACAAGCGGTCTTCACGCCGTCCGGCCAGCACATGCACACCGAAGCGAACACGCCACAGAAAAGCCTGGCCTTCACGCAAGGTGCGGTATTCTGTCTGGGTCAGGAAGCCCTTGAGCATGAGTTCCTGCAGGGTGTCCACCCCGTAATGCCGTTTCGCAACCCAGCCGATCATCTGGATGTCGCGTAATCCGCCGGGACTTTCCTTGATGTTCGGTTCCAGGTTGTAACCGGTTTCCTCGTATTTGTGATGCCGGCTGATCTGTTCCTCGAGCTTGGCCTTGAAAAATTCCGGACCGGGCCAGATCTGATCCGCTGCACAGAGTCGACGCTGTTCATCAAACAGGGCTTCATTGCCGATCAACAAGCGCGCTTCCTGGATGTTGGTCGCCACGGTAATGTCCTTGGTGGCTTCCTCCAGGCATTCCTTTACCGTGCGCACGCTGTGGCCGATTTCCAGGCCGATATCCCACAGGAAAGTCAGAAAGGCACTGACTCCTTCACGGTAAGGCTCATCACTGTCTTGCAGCAGGATCAGCACATCAATATCGGAACCGGGGTGCAGTTCGCCCCGGCCATAGCCGCCGACCGCGATCAGGGCAATGTCCTCGCTGTCCCCGGGCAGGAAAAGCGTCCAGGCCCGGGTCAGCAATGCGTCGATGAGACTGGCACGGGCGTAGACCAGTTCGGTGGCGGCGCGACCGGCATAAAAGCGATCCACCAGAACTTCATTCGCGGTATGCAGGGTATCGCGAAACAGGGCGAGGGGGACTTGGTCGGATTGCAGCGCGGTATCAAAAGCCTGGGCATTAAACAGTTCGGTATCCAGCATATGCCGCATCAGGGCTGTTCCTCCTGCCGCAGGGTGAGGATTTCATGTCCCGTCTCGGTCACCAGGATGGTGTGTTCCCATTGGGCTGACAGAGAATGGTCCTTTGTAACCACGGTCCAGCCATCCTTGAGGAGCTTCACCTGACGTTTGCCGGCATTAATCATCGGCTCGATGGTGAAGGTCATGCCGGGTTCCAGCGCCAGGCCGGTTGCCGGTCGACCATAGTGCAATACCTGTGGATCTTCATGGAATTGTTTACCGATGCCATGGCCACAGTATTCCCGGACGACGGCGTATTGGTTGGCTTCGGCATGTTGCTGAATCGCATAGCCGATGTCCCCCAACTGGATACCGGGTTTGACCAGATCGATGCCGATGCGCAGGCATTCATAGGCGACGCGACTCAGGCGCTGACCCTTGATAGAGGGTTCGCCGACAAAAAACATCTTGCTGGTATCGCCGTGATAGCCGTCTTTAATCACGGTGATATCGATATTGACAATGTCACCGTTTTTCAGCCGTTTCTCGTTCGGAATACCGTGACAGATCACATGATTCACCGAGGTACAGATGGACTTCGGAAAACCGTGATAATTCAGTGGTGCAGGCACGGCCTGTTGCTCATTGACAATATAGTCGTGGCAGATCTTGTCCAGTTCATTGGTGGTCATACCGGCCTGTACCTGCGGACCGATCATTTCCAGCACCTCCGCGGCCAGACGTCCGGCGACGCGCATCTTGTCGATTTCTTCGGGAGTTTTGATAGTGACTGTCATAAATAGCTTTGATTTTCGCTGTGGCGGCCAGTTCCGCGGAATGAGTCAACCGCAGTTTAATAACCCTTCAAAATGAAAGGGTTATGGGCCGGGTGGCCGTCTGCGTTGTCGTCCAAAGCCGTTTATGGTATAAAGCGCGCGCTTTTGAAGCAAACATAACTGTCCGAATTTCGGACAAAATTTCACACATACACCGGCACATCTGTCCGGGTGCCTGCAGCGTCAGGTTGGCAGATGGGGTGTATGGAGGTCTAACCCATTTAGGAGAGACATACATGACTGACGTATCCATGCGCCAGATGCTTGAGGCTGGCGTACACTTTGGCCACCAGACCCGTTTCTGGAACCCGAAAATGTCGAGCTACATTTTCGGTGAGCGCAACAAAATTCATATCATCAATCTGGAAAAAACCCTGCCGCTGTATAGCGATGCGATGAACTTTATTGGTTCCCTGGCTTCCAGGCGCGGCACCATTCTGTTCGTTGGCACCAAGCGCGCTGCGCAGGACATCGTTCGGGAAGAAGCGGAACGGTGTGGCATGCCCTATGTCAACCATCGCTGGTTGGGCGGCATGTTGACCAATTTCAAGACGGTAAAACAGTCCATCAAACGCCTCAAGGAACTGGAAAGCATGCAGGCCGAAGGCGGCTTTGAAGGGTTGAACAAGAAGGAAGTCCTGACGCTGAGTCGTGAGCAGGAAAAACTGGAGCGCAGCCTGGGCGGTATCAAGGACATGAACGGCTTACCGGATGCGCTGTTTGTGATCGATGTCGGGCATGAAAAAATTGCGGTGAATGAGGCGGTCAAGCTCGGTATTCCGGTTATCGGGGTCGTGGATTCCAATAATGATCCGGACAAGGTGGATTATGTGATCCCCGGCAACGACGATGCGATCCGGGCCATTAGCCTTTATACCCAGGGGATGGCCAAGGCCATCATCGAAGGTCGTGCTTCCAGTGCCACTATGGGTGGTACCGAAGATGAGTTTGTGGAAGTCGGTGAAGAAGCGGCTGCCGCCGAACCCAGGGTCAAGAAAAAGACCGCGAAGAAGAAAGTGACCGCCAAGAAAAAGACGGTGGCGAAGAAAAAAACCACTGCCAAGAAAACCGCTGCGAAAGCTGAAACTGAAGCGGCTGAAGATGCAACCGCTGCAAGCGAAGCTGCTGAAAACGAATCTGAGTAACGTTTTACCGCAGCATCTGATGGCATTGATAAAAAAGGGGGCTCGGCCCCCTTTTTCAAATAAGCCATTGCCGCAATAGAATTAATGAATTAACGCAAGAGGATATACACATGGCAATCACTGCAGCATTGGTAAAGGAACTGCGTGAGCGTACGGGCGCTGGCATGATGGAATGCAAAAAGGCACTGGTGGAAACCGATGGTGACATCGATGCCGCCATCGAACATATGCGTAAAACCGGTCTGACCAAGGCGGACAAGAAGGCGGGACGCACTGCCGCAGAAGGGCTGGTTGCGATCAAGGTCAGTGATGACGGTAAACAGGCCGCGATAGTGGAAGTGAACTGTGAAACTGATTTTGTTGCCAAGGGTGATGATTTCAAAAACTTTGTCGAAGCCGTTGCACAACGTGTACTGAGTAAACAACCGGCAGACATGGACGCGCTGCTGGCGCTGTCAATCAGCGATGATGATGCGACCAGTATTGAGGATGTACGTAAGACTCTGATCGCCAAAATCGGTGAGAATATGAGTCTGCGTCGTTTTGAGTTGATCAGCGCGCAAGGCAGCCTGGCCAGTTACATGCATGGTGCGCGAATCGGTGTTGTGGTTGATGTTGAAGGTGGTGATGACACGCTGGGTAAAGATGTCGCCATGCACATCGCGGCCAGTCGTCCGGTTTGTGTTTCCGAAGACGAAGTTCCGCAAGCAGACATCGACAAGGAAAAAGAAATCTTCTCTGCCCAGGCAGCTGAGAGTGGCAAGCCGGCCGACATTATCGAAAAAATGGTGACTGGCCGTATCAAGAAGTTCCTTAAAGAAGTCACCTTGCTGGGTCAGCCATTTGTTAAAGATCCGGATCAGACCGTGGAACAACTGCTGAAAAAGGCCGGTGCGAAAGTCCATCTTTTCGTACGCTATGAAGTGGGTGAAGGGATCGAGAAGAAACAGGAGAGCTTCGCCGATGAGGTGATGGCCCAGGTTAAAGGTTAAACACCGGAAAAATCACATGGCGACCAAACCCAAATACCAGCGCGTCCTTCTCAAACTCAGTGGCGAAGCCCTGATGGGTGAACACCAGTTCGGAATTGATCCGAACATCGTCAAGCGCATCGCGCAAGAGGTCAAGGAACTGCATGATCACGGGGTTGAAGTTGCCATGGTGATCGGCGGCGGAAATATTTTTCGTGGCGCCAGCCTGTCGCAGGAAGGGCTCCATCGGGTCACCGGTGATCACATGGGAATGTTGGCTACCGTGATTAATGCTCTTGCTCTGCAGGATGCGATGGAAAGCCATGGCTTGCATGTGCGGGTAATGTCAGCATTGCCCATCCATAATGTGTGTGAAGATTTTATTCGCCGTCGCGCCTTACGTCATCTTGAAAAAGGCCGCATAGTAATTTTTGCCGCCGGAACCGGAAATCCGTTTTTTACCACAGACACTGCTGCCAGCTTACGCGGGATTGAAATCGGGGCCAATGTAGTGATTAAAGGTACCAAGGTAGACGGGGTGTATTCTTCTGATCCTGTCAAGGATCCTGACGCAGTCCTGTATGAAAAACTCGGTTACGACGAAGTCATACGTGACGGACTGGAAGTGATGGATACGACAGCTATTGTCCTGTGTCGGGATAACAAGATTCCTATTCGTGTTTTTAATATGAATAAACAGGGTGCCTTAATGCGGGTCATTATGGGTGATAACGAGGGCACTCTCGTTGAATAGGGGAAAATGCAATGATTGAGGAATTAAAGAAGGATGCTGAAGTCAGAATGGGTAAAAGTGTCGAGGCGCTCAAGAGTGAGTTGACCAAGCTTCGGACCGGGCGCGCCCATACCAGTCTGCTCGAACATATTATGGTCGAATACTATGGGTCCGAGGTTCCGATCAACCAGGTTGCCAATATCTCCGTTTCGGATGCCCGTACCCTGACCGTCACTCCCTGGGAAAAGCCAATGGTATCGGTGGTTGAAAAGGCAATCATGAATTCCGGTATGGGCCTGAATCCCGCCACAGCAGGTGAAGTCATTCGCGTGCCCTTACCTCCGCTGACAGAAGAACGCCGCAAGGATATGATCAGGGTGGTACGGCAAGAAGGCGAAAATGCCCGAGTGGCAATTCGCAACATACGGCGTGATGTTCTGGGGGATATAAAAACGCTGCTGAAAGAAAAGGAAATCACCGAGGATGATGATCGCCGTGCCCAGGACGATATTCAAAAGATCACCGATAAATACATCGCCCAGGTCGACAAATTGCTGGAAGACAAAGAAAAAGACCTGATGGAGTTCTGAGTTAGCCGGTTGTTTTTTCATTTTCCACCCGTGGTGAAGGCTCACCCTAGCTAAAGGTATCTGGCCAGCGAATATTCGGAGTCAATTTGTGAGCACGCCCACATCTGAAGATAATACCAACAGCGGCCTGCCAACATTTGGTCCCGCAGGTCTGCCGCGGCATGTCGCGATCATTATGGATGGCAATGGCCGTTGGGCAGAGCGCCAGCACAAGCCCCGTATCGCCGGTCATCGTGCCGGGGTTGAGATTGTTCGCGATGTCGTCAAGACCTGCGGGGAAGTCGGTATCAAAGCTCTGACACTATTTGCCTTCTCCAGTGAAAACTGGCGTCGTCCGGAGAAGGAAGTCGGATTGCTGATGGAGCTGTTTTTGATAGCCCTGGAGCGGGAGGTCAGGAAACTGCACCGCAACAACGTCCAGTTGCGTGTGATCGGTGATCTCTCAGCATTCAGTGACAAAATCCGGAAACGCATTACTGAAGCCGAATCATTGACCCGGGGAAACGATGGCCTGATATTGAATATTGCTGCTAATTATGGCGGCAAATGGGATATTACCCAGGCCGTGCAATCATTGGCACAACAGGTGCAGCAGGGTGAAATCCAGCCTCAGGATATTTCTCCCGAGGATATAGCCAGTAAGCTGAGTCTGCATGATTTGCCGGAACCTGATTTGTTTATTCGCACCGGCGGGGAACAGCGCATCAGTAATTTCCTGATCTGGCAACTTGCCTATACCGAATTGTATTTCACGCCCATATTGTGGCCTGATTTTACCCGGGATGAATTTGTGAAGGCCTTGTTGTCATTTTCCAACCGACAACGTCGCTTTGGTCGCACTGGCCAGCAGGTGGAGCAATTAAAGAATGCTTAAGCAACGGATTATAACCGCGCTGCTGCTGGCTCCGCTCATCATTTGGGGTATCTTCGCCTTATCGGAACCTGCGTTCAATCTGGCCCTCGCGGTGGTGGTCGGTCTGGCGGCCTGGGAATGGGCACAACTGGCGGGCTGGCGTACGCCGCTGCCACGAATAGGCTATACCTTATTTATATTGATCCTGTTATATGGTATTTCCCTGGTGTTGCATCAACAACAATACCTTACTGCGTTATTTGTGATTGTCTTGCTGTGGTGGCTGATGAAACTGATCCACCTGTTCAGTTTTCGTCATCGTACCCTGCCGATGGAAGTTCATACCGTTACTGCCTTATTAAGCGGTTTGCCGGTGCTGTTTGGCACCTACTTTGCGCTGACACTGTTACGCAATACTCCTGAGTATGGTCCAGCCCACATTTTGATGTTGATGTTGCTGGTTTGGGGCGCGGATACGGCGGCCTATTTTGTCGGACGTCGTTTCGGGAAAAACAAGTTACTGGTGGCTGTCAGTCCGGGTAAGTCCTGGGAAGGCGTGTGGGGAGCGCTGTTAGCAAGTATTCTTTTGAGTCTGCTGGGTGGTGTTTATTTCAAGATCACCCATAGTGGTTTACTGTTATTCATCCTGGTGGGTTTGTTGACAGTCGTGTTCTCAATTGTCGGTGACCTGAACGAGAGTTACTACAAGCGGCGTGTCGGCCTCAAGGATAGTGGCAAGATTCTTCCCGGTCATGGTGGCATACTGGATCGCATTGATAGCCTGACAGCCGCCGCCCCTGTCTATTTCGTTGGCCTGGTGTTGATTGGCATATGAGTATCGCCGGTATAACTATTCTTGGCTCCACCGGTTCGATTGGTTTGAATACGCTGGATGTGATCTCGCGTCACCGTGACCGTTTCAAGGTTGTGGCCTTGAGTGCCAATCATCAGGTTGAACGACTGTTTAGCCAATGTCAGCAATACTGCCCGGCCTATGCTGTCATGGCAGATGATGTTGCGGCTGCGCAACTCGCGGAACGCATCAGGAATACTGATCTGCCTACTGAAGTGCTGGCCGGTGTTGAGGGGCTCGTCAAGGTTTGTCAGTTGGATGAAACCGAGCAGGTTATGGCGGCCATTGTCGGGGCGGCCGGCTTACTGCCGACATTGGCGGCAGCGAAGGCAGGCAAACGCGTGTTACTGGCAAACAAGGAAGCGCTGGTGATGTCCGGTCACCTGTTTATGGACGCAGTAAAAAAATACCAGGCGGAATTGTTACCTATCGATAGTGAACATAATGCGATTTTTCAATGTATGCCCTCCCGCTACGATAGTGGTCTTGAAGCAGTGGGTGTCAGTCGTATTTTATTAACCGGCTCGGGGGGACCTTTTCGTACCACCGCGTTGGAGCAGCTTGCCACCGTTACACCAGATCAGGCTTGTGCCCATCCGAATTGGGATATGGGTCGCAAGATTTCAGTAGATTCCGCCACCATGATGAACAAGGGATTGGAGTTGATCGAAGCGTGCTGGCTATTCAATACCACCCCGGATCACGTTGAAATCATGCTGCATCCACAAAGTGTGATCCATTCCATGGTGGAATATGTCGACGGTTCGGTGCTGGCGCAACTTGGACAACCGGATATGCGTACCCCGATTGCGCATGCCATGGGCTGGCCAAAGCGGATCGATTCCGGAGTGGAACGTTTGAACCTGATCGATGTCGCACGTTTAGAATTCGAAAAACCGGATTTGCAGCGGTTTCCCTGCTTGCGACTGGCAGAACAGGCTGCACGTGCGGGAGGGACAACGCCGGCGGTTCTGAATGCCGCCAATGAAGTGGCGGTGGCGGAATTCTTGAATCATAAAATACGATTTACCGAGATTGCGAAATTGGTCGAGCATGTGATGACACAACTACCCACAAAAGCTGCTAATGATCTGAACACTATACTGGATGCAGATCTTGAGGCACGGACTCAGGCACAACAATGGATTGAACGACAACAGCACAAGGTGAAAGCATGACGGAAGTGCTTTTCAGTATCCTGGCATTTTTAGTCGCGATCAGTGTGTTGATCGCAATTCATGAATTCGGCCATTTCTGGGTGGCAAAAAAGCTCGGTGTGAAGGTGCTGCGTTACTCCATCGGTTTCGGCAAGCCTATCTGGAAAAAAACAGCCGGTGCTGATCAGACCGAATATGTAATCGCCAGTTTACCGCTGGGTGGTTATGTCAAGATGCTGGACGAACGGGAGGGTTCGGTCAGCGAAGAGGAAAAACATCGCGCTTTTAACCGACAGTCCGTAGGTAAACGTTTTGCTATTGTGTTTGCCGGTCCGGCTTTCAATTTTCTGTTTGCGATCCTTGCCTACTGGTTCATGTTTGTTATTGGCGTTACCGGCATCAAGCCGGTGATTGGTGAAATCGAGCCGAATACACCGGCGGCGCTTGCCGGCCTGACACCTGGCCAGGAAATTGTGGCGATTAATGGCAAGCCAACCCCCATCTGGGATGTAGCGATTCAGACTATTATCCCTGCACTGGTGGATCGTGAGGCGCTTGAAATTGAAGCAAAAGGACAAGATGGCTATCCGCAGACTATGACACTGGATTTGAGCAATACGGATAGTGACCTTGAGCCTGGTGAATTATTTGTGGAGCTTGGTTTGAAACCCTGGCGGCCGATGATTAAACCGATAGTCGGCACTGTTGTTGAAGCTTCACCAGCACAACAAGCCGGTTTACAAACGGGCGATATCATCCTGGCAATTGATGGTCAACTGATCGATGACTGGAGCAAACTGGTTGAGTATGTATCGGCCCGACCTGATACGGAATTGAGACTGGAAATACAGCGTGGGGAAGCTAAACAGAATATAATATTACATACCGCCAGCTTGACGGTTAAAGGCAAGACCGTCGGTCGTATGGGGATTGGACCGAAAGAAGCAGGTCAATATCCCGATGAGATGAAAATTCTGTATCGCTACTCCTTTTTTGAATCCATCGGTCAGTCACTGGGACAAACCTGGAATAACACGCTGTTAACTCTGAAGATGATTGGCAAGATCCTGGTGGGTGATGTCTCGGTAAAGAATCTCAGTGGGCCAATTAATATTGCGGTATATGCGGGCTATTCCGCCAGTGCGGGGCTGGCACGCTTCATGGACTTCCTGGCCATTGTCAGTATCAGTCTGGGTGTCTTGAACCTGTTACCGATTCCGATATTGGATGGGGGACACCTGATGTATTACGGTGTGGAAATGGTCAGAGGTAAACCGGTTTCGGAAGCCACCATGGAAATGGGGCAACGCATTGGTATTCTGCTTCTCATAATGCTTATGAGTGTGGCTTTTTATAATGATATTATTCGCTTGTTAAATTAATAATAATTAATGAATTGCTGGTTGATGAAAAAATTTCTCGGTGTGACTCTCCTGGCGGCTGCGGCAAGTGTGCCCGCTTACGGATTTGAGCCTTTTATAGTCAAAGATATCCGGCTGGAAGGATTACAACGCATCTCGGTTGGTGCGGTATTTAATTATTTGCCTGTCAAGGTAGGGGACGAAATTACTGATGAGTTGAGTTCCCAGGCCATTCGATCTCTCTATAAAACCGGATTCTTCAAGGATGTCAGGCTGGAGCAGGATGGTGAGGTGCTGGTGGTGTTTGTGGCTGAACGCCCCGCGATTGCCGATGTTGTGATAAACGGTAATAGCGAAATACCAACGGAACAACTGGAAGATTCGCTCAAGCAAATTGGGCTGACGCGAGGCAAAGTCCTGGATCGCTCATTACTCGACAAGATTGAGCAGGAACTGGAGCGTCAATACTATAGTCTCGGCAAGTATGGCGTAAAAATTGATACGGAAACTTCGCCGCTTGAAAGAAACCGGGTCAAGGTAAGTATTAATATCGCTGAAGGCGAAGATGCTGAAGTCTATGCGGTCAATATTGTTGGTAATGAAATATACAGTGATGAATTGTTGCTGAATCGTACTGAGCTCGGCAGTCTTTCGTTTTTTGGCGGCAGGAAACAGTATTCGAAACAAATCTTGTCGGCTGATCTTGAAACAATAAAATCCTATTACCTGGATCGCGGCTATATCAACTTTAATATCGATTCGACCCAGGTATCACTTACCCCGGACAAGCAGGATGTGTATGTCACTATCAACCTGACTGAAGGGGAGCAATATACGGTACGTAATGTAAAACTGGCAGGCGATTTTATCGTGCCGGAAAAAGAACTGCTGGACATGATCAGCCTTAAGGAAGGGGATGTATTTTCCCGCAAGGAAGCTGTTGAAAGTACAAAACGTATCAGTGACCGCTTGTCTGATGATGGTTATGCCTTTGCCAATGTCAACATCGTGCCGGATATTGATAAAGATTCGCGTACCGTCGGCATCACCATGTTCGTTGATCCCGGCAAGCGGGTCTACGTGAGAAGAATCAACATCAGTGGCAACAGTAAAACCAAGGACGAAGTGATCCGACGTGAGTTTCGTCAGTTCGAAGGTGACTGGATGTCAACCAAACAGGTGTCGCAGTCCCGTACGCGTCTGGACCGTCTCGGTTATTTTGAAGAGGTCAGCGTGGAAACGCCTGCGGTGCCTGGCACCAGTGATCAGGTTGACGTTAATTTCGCTGTCAAGGAACAACCGACCGGTAATCTGTCTGCGGGGATCGGGTATTCCGATACCCAGGGGATTTTGCTCAATCTGGGGATCAGTCAGGAAAACTTTCTGGGTACCGGCAAGCGGGTGGCGCTGAACGTTGATAACAGCCAGGTGACCCAGAATTACAGCTTCAGCTACACCAATCCTTACCATACCATTGATGGCATCAGTCGTGGTTTCCGGGTCTACTACCGTACAGTGGATGCGCTGGAAGCGAACATTTCCAACTACACCACCAACAGCTACGGTTTGAGTGTGAATTACGGTTTCCCACTGGGTGAAACCACCACCGCCCGTTTGTCGCTCGGCTTTGAAAATACCGAGCTGTTACTGGCGGATGAAACGCTGGGGATATCTCAGGATATTGTTGATTTTGTTCAGGAAAATGGTAATGTTTATGACGATTTTCCGCTCGACGCTTCCTGGGTCCGTGATACCCGCAACCGGCGGCTGCTGGCAAACCGCGGGTCATTGACCACTGTGGGCACGGAAGTCACAATACCCGGCAGTGATCTGGAATATTACAAGTTAAATATCAGGCACTTACAGTATTTCCCCCTTGGCAAGGTGACCGCTTTGTCCCTCAACGGCCGTTTGGGTTACGGGGATGGCTACGGTGACACGAGCCGATTGCCACCGTTCAAGAACTATTTTGCCGGTGGCAGCCGGACGGTGCGTGGTTATGACAGTAACAGTCTGGGGCCACGGGATCCGGTTACCGGCGATCCCATCGGTGGTGATAGAATGGTAATTGGTAACATTGAATTGATATTGCCGAATCCGCTCGAAACCGAAGAAGGCTCAGGCTCCACCCGCATCACGGCGTTTGTTGATGTCGGTAACGTGTTCCGGGAGACGGTTGAATGGAGCGAGCTGCGCGCTTCTACCGGTCTGGCGTTGTTATGGTTAAGCCCGGTAGGTGCCTTAACATTCAGTTATGCCATACCGATTAATGACGAAGAGGGTGATGAGTTGCAGGCATTCCAGTTTACGCTTGGCTCCGCGTTCTAGTTCAAGGTGAAGATATTGAATACTACATTACGTTTTATAATTTTGGCGCTGTGTTTGGCAGGTCCCAGTCCGTTTCTTTATGCGCAGGATGTGCGACTTGGCTTTGTCAATACGGCCCAGATTATGAATGAGGCACCCCAGGCTGATGCGGCGAGAGACCGGCTCAAGAACGAATTCAAATCACGCGATGAGAAAATTGTTGCCTTGCAAAATGAACTGAAAGCACTGGAAGAGGAAATGTATAAAAACAGTGCGATCATGAATGACAATGTGCGCAGCAAAAACGAGCATAAAGTTATTTCTTTGAAGCGGGACATCAAACGCGCCAAGCAAGAATTTAATGAGGACCTGAACATTCGGCGTAATGAAGAACTTACAAAACTGCAGAAGCAGGTCTATGACACGATTGTTGCTGTCGCGAAGGAGAAAAATTACGATGTCATCCTGGGAGACAGCGTATTATTTGCCAGTAAGCGAGTTGATTTGACAGGCTTTGTGATTCAGAAACTGAAACAAGAATTTGATCAAACTGCTGCAACCAACGTTCAGCCATAAAAATTCCGGTAACGCGAAGTGAACTATACCATCAAGGATCTGGCTGATGCGATCGGTGGGACTGTGGATGGTGATGCTTCAATTGAAATATCCGGTATCAATACTCCCGCCGAGGCAAACGCAGGTCAAATTACCTTTCTGTCTGATTCGCGCTACAAAAAAGAACTGAGTAATACCGCCGCGTCAGCAGTGATTTTGCGGCAAGAAGATCGTGACGCCTGTCCGGTTACTGCACTGCTTGTTGCCAATCCTTATGCGGCTTATGCCAAGGTCGCTAATCTTCTTTATCCGTCTAAAAAAGAAAAAACCGGCACACATTCAAGTGCGGTAGTGGGTGAAGAGTGTGACATCGCGGCTGATGTCTGGATCGGACCCCATTGTTATGTCGGTAATAATGTCCATATTGCAGCGGGCTGCCAGGTTGGGCCGGGTTGTCTGATCGAAGATAACGTAAGAATTGGTAGCGAAACCGTATTATTGGGCAACGTTACTGTCATGCATGATTGCGATTTAGGTGAACGGGTGTTGATTCATCCCGGAGCGGTGATCGGAAGCGACGGTTTCGGCCAGGCCAATGATAACGGTCGCTGGCTCAAGATCCCTCAGGTCGGCCGGGTATTGGTTGGTGATGATGTAGAAATCGGGGCCAATACAACGATCGATCGTGGGTCCATCGGAGACACGATCATAGAAGAAGGCGTCAAGCTGGATAATCTGGTTCATATTGCGCATAACGTGCGTGTCGGGGCTCATACCGTGATGGCGGCGGGAACGGGCATTGCCGGTAGTACCGTGATTGGCAGGAATTGCATGATTGGCGGATCGGTGGGGATTTCCGGTCATCTGATAATCGCGGATAATGTTACACTAACCGGCAGAACGACGGTGCTGCAATCGATTAAAGAACCAGGTGTCTATTCATCAGGGACGCCGGCAGAACCTAACCGGCAGTGGCATAAAAATTACAGCCGCTTTAAACAACTTGATGAAATCGCAAAACGGATTAAAACACTCGAAAAACTGGCAGCCACCCAAGAAGAGAAGGAACACTGACCTTGAATTCGCTTGATATCTACGACATTCTGAAACACTTGCCGCATCGTTATCCTTTTTTGTTAATTGACAGAGTTCTGGATTATGAGCCCGGCAAATCACTGGTGGCGATAAAAAATGTGACGCATAATGAGCCTCATTTTCCAGGTCATTTTCCCAATCGACCGATTATGCCAGGCGTATTGATCCTGGAGGCCCTCGCGCAAGCCACCGGTATTCTTGCTTTCAAAACAGTGGATCGTATTCCCGATGAGAATAGTCTGTATTACTTCGTTGGCATTGATAATGCGCGTTTTAAACAACCGGTTGAACCCGGTGATCAACTGCGGCTGGAAGTGGAGTTCGTCAAGCAACTGCGCGGTATCTGGAAATTCAAAGGCCAGGCCCTGGTTGATGGCAAGGTTGTCTGTTCTGCGGATTTGATGTGTGCGGAGCGTGAGGTGGAATGAGTATCGATCCACGCGCTGTCATCGATCCCGCTGCCAGCATTGCCGATGATGTCACTATCGGTCCTTTTTCAGTTATTGGTCCTGGTGTTGAAATTGGTACCGGAAGCCGGATTGGCCCCCATGTCGTGATCAATGGCCCGACCCGCATCGGTCGTGATAACCGTATTTTTCAGTTTGCCTCGATTGGGGAGGTCCCGCAGGACAAGAAATATCATGGTGAGGCATCACTGCTCGAGATTGGTGATCGCAACACCATTCGCGAGTTTGCCACCATTAACCGTGGTACTGAAGACGGGGGAGGGATTACCCGCCTCGGGAATGACAACTGGTTGATGGCCTATATTCACATCGCTCACGATTGTCTGATCGGTAATCACACCACCTTTGCGAATGGCGCTTCCCTTGCCGGTCATGTAACAGTTGATGATTATGCGATTCTTGGTGGTTTTACCCTGGTCCACCAGTTTTGTGCGATTGGTGAAAACGCTTTCTGTGGTATGGGGAGCGCGATTGGCAAAGATGTGCCGCCTTATGTGATGATCAGTGGTAATCCGGCCCAGCCGTATGGCCTCAATACGGAAGGACTGAAACGCCGCGGATTTGATAAAGATGTGATACGTCGATTGAAGGAAGCCTACAAGGTCATTTATCGATCGGGTTTCACTCTGGACGAGGCATTGAGCCGATTACAGGAACTGGCCAAAACCACAGCCGAAATTGAAACCATGATTACGTTTCTAACTCAATCCAGCCGGGGAATCCTGCGCTAATCAGGTGATCCTGAATGGTAACCAGTATCGTTAGAAATACACCATTTCGTCATGCCGGGCCTGACCCGGTATCCAGGCATCATCCCCTATACTTTCTGGATTCCCGCCTTCGCGGGAATGACAACAACAATATTCTGAGTGGACACCCTTTCGTCATGCCGGGCTTGATCGGGCATCCAGGCATTATCCGTTTTCGTCATGCCGGGCCTGACCCGGCATCCAGGCCTCATCCCCTATACTTTCTGGATTCCCGCCTTCGCGGGAATGACAACAAGAATATTCTGAGTGGACACCCTTTCGTTATGCCGGGCTTGACCCGGCATCCAGGCCTTATATCCTCTCTCTCTGGATTCCCACCTCCGCGGGAATGACAACAACAATATTCTGAGTGGACACCCTTTCGTCATGCCGGGCCTGACCCGGCATCCAGCCCTTATACCCTATCTTTCTGGATTCCCATCACCGCGGGAATGACAACAACAATACTTTGAGTGACTGCCCTTTCGTCATGCCGGGCCTGACCCGGCATCCAGCCCTTATACCCTCTCTCTGGATTCCCGCCTCCGCGGGAATGACAACAACAATATTCTGAGTGGACACCCTTTCGTCATGCCGGGCCTGACCCGGCATCCAGGCCTTATCCCCTCTCTTTCTGGATCCCTGCCTCCGCGGGAATGACAACAACAATATTCTGAGTCGACACCCTTTCGTCATGCCGGGCCTGACCCGGCATCCAGGCATTACCCCCTATACTTTCTGGATTCTCGCCTTCGCGGGAATGACAACAAGAATATTTTGAGTGACTACCATTCAGGAACAGCTATTCAGGCGTTGTTCGCAGCGCGCGTTTCATTATCGGCGAGCATTTCCAGTGTCAGGTCAACAATATCACCCTGTTGCGGTGGTTGACTCAATAGTTGCTGTACCTTTGATAGCTTCTCCCGGATTCCGTCGCGATAGGTTGCATCAAAAAGCATGCGTTCAATTTCCATGACGATTTTGTCAGGTGTGGCATCGCGTTGGATCAGTTCCGGTACCAGACGTTCATTGGCCACAATATTACACAGGCCGATATAGTCCAGTTTGAACATGCTTTTCACGATCTGAAAGCTTAACCAGGCAAGCTTGTTGATGATAACCATGGGCTTGCCGAGGAGGGCGATCTCCAGCGTAACGGTGCCGGAAACGGTAATTATGGCGTCGCAGGCTTCCATCACATCATAACTGCGTTCCACAATCAGCTTGATTCCGAGTTCCTGATAATCTACCAGATAGGTATTGATGTCCTCGGTCTTCAAGGTGGAGGCAATCGGCAACAGGAACTGCAGGTCAGGATGTTTCTTTTTAAGCTGCTTCGCGGCGCTGAGGATGATCGGCAACAGGCGCCGGATTTCGCTTTGGCGACTGCCGGGAAACAGACCGACGGTTTGCTTTGCCGGGTCCAGCCCGAATTGCTTTAACAAGGTTTCTCTGTCAGCGCTGGCGAACACTTCCTCGCTTAAGGGATGACCGACATAACGCACCGGCACGTGATGTTTCTGGTAAAAGCTTTCTTCAAACGGAAACACCACCGCCATCATGTCCACCCGTTCGCGAATGGTTTTGACCCGGCCTTCGCGCCAGGCCCATACCTGGGGACTGATATAATAGAGGACCTTGATACCCAGTTCTTTTGCCGTTTGCGCCAGGCGTAAATTGAAATCCGGGTAATCGGTGAGGATCAGCAGATCGGGCGGATTCGTGCGCAATAATTCACGCATGCGGTTCAGTGCGCCGAAGATGACCTTGCGATGCGCCAGGACTTCGATCAGGCCGACCACTGCCAGCTCGGCCGAGTCAATGAGTACGTCGACACCGGCCTTGCGCATCTCGCTACCGCCAATGCCAAAAAACTGCACATCTGCACGTTTCGCCAGTACGCCCGCCGCCAGTTTGGCGGCATGCAAATCGCCGGACGCTTCACCGGCGATAAGCATCACCCGTTTCATATGTATGCCTTAGAGTGCGGCTTTAATGACGTCGGTTACCTGGGTAACCATTTCGTCGGTTAACTCGGGGTATATCGGTAACGACAGGCAGCGTTGTGAGACGTCCTCGGTCACCGGGAGTGTCACCGCCTGACAAATCTCCTTGAAGACATTCTGCTGATGCAGCGGGACCGGATAATAAATGGCACAACCGATCTGGTTCTCCTGTAACTTTTGCATGATGGCATCACGCTGATCCGACAACAGGGTGTATTGGTGATAGACATGGGTACCGAGACCGTCTTCCTGCGGTGGGGTCACCACATCAGCAAGTAACCGACTGTAGCTGTGCGCGGCGCGACGGCGTTCCTGATTGTAGGTCGGCAGACGTTTCAGTTTGGCCCGCAGCACCACTGCCTGCAGTTCATCCAGCCGGCTGTTGTACCCGATGATGTCGTGGTAATAACGGACCTTGCTGCCATGATTCCGCAGCATGCGCAGGGTCTCGGCCACAACGTCATCGTTGGTAGTCACCATCCCGCCATCGCCGTAACATCCCAGGTTCTTGCTGGGGAAAAAACTGTGGCAACCGGCCAGGCCGATGCTGCCCGTCATTTGACCGTTGATATCGGCCCCAAAGGACTGGGCGCAATCCTCGATCACGCGCAAATTGTGTTTCTCGGCCAACGCCATAATGGCCGGCATGTCGGCCGGCTGACCAAACAGGTGAACCGGCAGGATGGCCTTGGTCTTGTCGGTGATCGCCGCTTCGATTTTGTCCGGATCGATGTTGAAGCTGTCCGGCTTGATGTCAACGTACACCGGGGTAGCGCCAACATAACAAATGGCTTCGGCCGTGGCGATGAAGGTGAAGGCGGTGGTGATCACCTCGTCACCTTCGCCAATCCCGGCGGCCAACAGGGCGAGGTGCAGCGCATCGGTGCCGGAGGCACAACTCACTGCGTGTTTGACCTGCAGATACTCGGCCGCTTCCTTCTCAAACGCCTGCACATTCGGGCCGAGAATGAAACTGGTGTTCTGCATGGTTTCCTGGAAACCCTGCTCAATTTCGTCTTTCAGGGTTTGATACTGACCTTTCAGGTCGACCATTGGGATCATGGTAGTGTTGCCTCTAGCGTAAGATGTAAAAAATCCGGTTTATTGTTTGCCCAGCAGGCGGGTGATCTCAAACGCCGTTTCCAGCGCGCGCATACCGTCTTCACCACTGACCACCGGGCGGGATTGTTGGTTGATGCTTTTCAAAAAGGCGGCGGTTTCCGCCAACAGGGCGTCACCCTGTTCAAATTCGCGTTCCAGGCTGTCAATTTCCGCAATCCCGGGGAACATTTCACCGGCCCCTTTGCGATGCACTCCCAGTTTTTTATTCTGGAAGTCGATCGTGATATAGGCATCCGGCTGGAAGATGCGCATTTTACGCTCACTTTTCATGCTGACGCGACTGGCTGTGACATTGGCGACACAGCCGTTCTCAAACTGGATCCGGGCATTGGCGACATCGATGTCATTGGAGAGCACCGGCACGCCGTTGGCCTGGATACTTTTCACCGGGGAGCGGACGAAATCAAGAATAATATCAATGTCATGAATCATCAGATCCAGGATGACGTTCACATCCGCACCGCGAGGATTAAAGGGGGCAATCCGGTGCGATTCAATAAACTGGGCTTCCTTTAACACATCATCCAGGGCCATCACCGCGGGGTTGAAGCGTTCCAGATGCCCGATCTGGAATACCAGCTTGTTCTGCGTCGCAATTTGCACCAGTTCGCGTGCCTGCTCGACCGTGGAGGTAATGGGTTTCTCCAGCAGAACATGGATGCCGTTCTCCAGGAATACCTTGGCAACTTCGTAATGCTTCTGGGTCGGCACCACGATGCTGACGGCATCCACCTTGCCGAGCAGGTCATTATAATTGGTATGCACGGCAACGCCGTGTTCATCCGCAATCACCCGGGCGATGTCGGCGTTACTGTCACACACGGCCACCAGTTCCGAGTCCGGTAACTGGGCGTATTTCTGGGCATGGAATTTTCCCAGATAGCCGACGCCAATGACGGCGGTTTTCAATTTAGGCATCAAAACTTCCCAATAGTTAGGTATATAAAGCCGACTGGATCGGAGTGCACAAACAGGCTCGCGATTGCGATAAGATAGCAATAAATGGCGCTGAGCGTTGCGCCGATCATCGCATTTTTCATTAGTATAATCAATTACATATGGGCGATTAGCTAAATTGACGCCCAGTTCGACCGGGGATAGCGGATTTGGACGACCAGATTGGGTTCGATTTTCAGACGGGGACCATTTTTGTCGCCGGTGTGGATGAAGTGGGGCGGGGGCCGCTGGCAGGTCCGGTGGTGGCAGCGGCGGTGATTCTGGATCCGGCCCGGCCGATTGCAGGGCTGGCCGATTCCAAGAAACTCTCTGAAAAGCGCCGCGAAGCACTGGCCGGGATCATCAAGCAACAGGCACTTGGCTGGGCGCTGGGGCGGGCGGAGGTCGAGGAAATCGACCGTCTGAACATCCTGCAGGCCAGCCTGTTGGCGATGCAGCGGGCGGTGGCCGCCTTGCAGCCCGCGGCCGAATTCGCCCTGGTGGACGGGAATCGGTGTCCTGAACTGTCCTGTCCCGCGGAGGCCGTTATCAAAGGCGATGATCGGATACCGGTCATCAGCGCGGCCTCGGTCATTGCCAAGGTCGCCCGGGACCAGGAGATGGTGCAACTGGATCTGGCCTACCCCGGTTATGGGCTGGCACAGCACAAGGGTTATCCCACCCGGGCCCATATCGAGTCACTACAACAAATTGGTGTCAGCATCATTCACCGCCGCTCATTCGGACCGGTACGCAAGATCCTGGAACTGGAAAGCGCTCAGTCCCGGGGTGTTTGACCAACTTACATAGTCGATTTCCAGGTGTTTGTTTTATTGAGAAAAAACCGGTATAAAACGGGGAGTCGGAATTTCGATAACGAGTGAGTGTCAAAAGATTAATTAAAAATCTCAGATTAAGTCAAATTACGTCACTCCAGCGTGACCGCCATGGAAGGCGGAAATACTGGAAATGCATGGAGCAATTTCCAGTGAAAGCCGGAATCCAGGATCGCGTTAATTTAACTGGACTCCGGCACTTGCCGGAGTGACGAAATGTGACTTAACCAGTGGTTCCTTAGTTAGAGAGGCATTTGGAGCATCAGGGTGCGATGTCGATACCGTTAATACTCAGACTGGATGTCACCGGCCAGCCAGTGATGTGGATACCCTGGCAGGAGGCCGTGTGTATCTATGCGCGGAATCGTGTGGCCTGGACGGCAGGAGACCACATGTTTCCCCTCCATGGGGGCTTGTGCCGCCACACCGGCCAACGCAGCATCATTGAAATCAATTCCATCATCGCGGTCAAAGGCGAATACAAACGCAAACACCGTTATACCGCCCCGCCGTTGACCAATCGCGAACTGTTCCGACGCGATATGCACACCTGTCTGTATTGCGGTCGCGAATTTCGCGACAGCCTTCTGACCCGCGATCACGTCAAACCCCTTTCCCGCGGTGGGCGCGATCAGTGGCGTAATGTGGTTACGGCCTGCAAACGTTGCAACGCACGCAAGGGGAGCCATACCCCGGAAGAAGCCCGCATGCCGCTCCTCGCCATTCCCTACGTCCCCAACCTGGCCGAGTATCTGGTCTTGAGGAACCGTCGCATCCTGGGTGATCAGATGGAGTTCTTGAAGATGCAATTCAAGGATGTAAACCGGAGCTGGAAGATCCAGTAATAGAGTGATGACGCCGTTCCCGGCTTTCCTGTAGTCATCCGTTTCCAAAATCCCAAGTAAGCGCAAAATCAAAATCAGAATAATAATTAAGTACTATGACTTTACGCCTAATAAATTACTACTCATTGTATATAAAGTATTGAAACTAGAAGTTGTTATACTAACTTAAAGCGTTGCCATCACGGTTTTAAAGCTGTTGGTTTAACTGTAGCCTGATATTCAAGTTCGCCGCTTAAAGTCAGGGGACTCGCTAGTTTAATCGCTGCAATACAAGCTCGAATATCAGGGCGGCGTTCAGGTCGTTGCAAAAAACGATAAAGAGCCAGGAAAGGCGCGGAGGGGGACGCATTTATGAAACTCTATACACTCATGCTAGTGATATAAGTCACCGGACAAGACCCGTGAGCACGTTTCGGTTTTTTAATCATTACATACGGATACCATTTCTTCTGTTGGGACTGGTTGAGTCGATTATTATTTTCTCAGCCATATTTCTCGCGGCATACATACGTTTCGGTGGACGAATAGAACAGTTTGAAGCAGGGCTGGGAAGTCTGGCCTGGCACGCCCTGATAGTCACTGTACTGTACATTCTCATATTTATGGCGATGGGTTTGTATCAAAGCAGGATGCGTGACGGTGTAACGGGCATCTTGCTAAGGCTGGGTATCGCTTATGGCATTGGTGTAATTGTATTGATTTCATTGTTTTATATTTTTCCAGTTATCTATCTGGGAAGAGGACTGTTATTTATCAGTCTGGTGATATCTTTCTTTACCATTCTGTTGTTGCGATATCTCATTCTTAAAATCGGAGGGAATACCTTCAAGCGCAGAATTCTGGTGCTGGGAACAGGGGAGAAAGCCTTATCAATTACTCAATTGAAAAGAAAATCAGATCAAATCGGATTTGTATTGTTAGGATATATACACGTACGGGGAAGTAAGGATGCGGTCGATAAGGACAAAATTATCTCG
This sequence comes from Thiohalomonadales bacterium, assembly GCA_040235565.1. Lineage (GTDB taxonomy): Bacteria > Pseudomonadota > Gammaproteobacteria > UBA6429 > Thiohalophilaceae > JAHEIJ01. The sequence goes on from JBECLA010000044.1 coordinate 46,713, forward strand.
TTACAAATGCCCCTGAAGGAATATTGTATAAGGAATGAAGTCGATGAGATTATTCTTGCTGCTGATGACAGAAGAAAAAACTTCCCGGTTCATGAGCTTCTTGACTGCAAATTGAGCGGTGTGGAAATTACTGAACTGGCATCATTTTTTGAGCGGGAAACAGGGAAACTTAAGATTGATTTATTGCACCCAAGCTGGTTTATATCGTGCGACGGCTTTAACAAAGGCAGCTTATATACGGCAACCAAGCGTACATTTGATCTGTTTGCTGGTTTGCTATTGTTGGCCGTAACCTGGCCATTTATGTTGCTTACAGTTGCAGTAATCAAGATAGAAGATGGTTTGAGGGCATCTGTTCTATATAAACAAATCCGGATTGGCAAAGACAACAAACCCTATCATGTCTACAAGTTCAGAAGTATGCGGGAAAACGCAGAGAAAAATGGCAGAGCAATATGGGCAGATAAACGTGATTCAAGGATCACAAAAACGGGTGCATTTATAAGAAAAACACGAATTGACGAATTGCCTCAGATATTTAATGTGATAAAGGGCGACATGAGCTTTGTGGGCCCAAGGCCTGAACGGCCGTTGTTCGTTGTGGAGTTGAGTGAGAAGATACCATATTACGCAGAACGGCATCGTGTAAAGCCAGGCATAACAGGGTGGGCGCAAATTTGTTACCCTTATGGGTCTTCAATCAAAGACGCATCTGAGAAGCTGCAATATGATTTATATTACGTAAAAAATTACAGCATTTTCCTGGATATCCTGATTCTTTTGCAGACAGCAGAGGTCGTGTTGTTTGGTAAAGGCGCAAGATAACGGGGATTTTCAATGTCGATTGGGCTTGTAAGAAAGTAATATTGATTGAATTTGCAATACAGGTACTTATTTCAGGAAGGAATGGATATGAAAGAATATTATCGAATTAAAGCATTGCTTATTTCAATCACATGCCTGTTCTTGATAGTCGGGTGTTCAAATCCGAAGTTAGAAAGCGCGAGTCATTCAGTTACCGCGCCTGCTTACATTATCGGGCCAGGCGATACGGTTAATATTTTTGTGTGGGGCAATGAGGAATTATCTGCAACTGTCCCGGTGAGACCCGACGGAAAGATAACAACACCTCTGGTTGAGGACGTTCAGGCCAGTGGTAAAACTCCAACCCAGCTCGCGCGTGCTATGGAAAAGCGATTACAGCGCTTTATCAAGAATCCAATTGTAACGGTACTGGTTACAGAGTTTGTAGGCAGGCATAGTGAACAGATTCGCGTGATTGGTAAAGCGCAAGAGCCGCAAACGATACCTTATAGCGAAAATATGACGTTGCTGGATGTAATGATTGCGGTAGGAGGATTAAGCGAATTTGCCGCAGGAAATCGAGCGACGATTGTCAGGGTAATTAACGGCGAGCAGAAAGAGTTCAATGTTCGTGTCAGTGATCTGGTGAAATATGGCGACATTTCGGCAAACGTTGATATGCGTCCGGGAGATATCCTTATAATTCCTGAGTCCTGGTTCTAGGCTGGATTGTGTTTTTGCAGAGTGAGTTCTGATTAATGTATGAGTTGTTGCAAAAAATTCTTACCTACTTGCGCAGCATGTGGCGCTTTCGATGGTATGCAATGGTTCTGGCATGGGTCGTTGTGATTGTTGGCTGGTATAAGGTTTATACGTTGCCGGATGTTTACGAAGTAAGTGCAAGCGTTCATGTCAATACTGAGTCGGTTTTGCGGCCTTTAATGCAAGGCCTGGTGATCGAACCGAATCTTGAGCAACGGTTGCGGCTTTTAACCAGAACATTAAAGTCACGTTCCAATATGGAGAAGCTCGCCCAGATGTCTGAGGACGAGGCAAACAGAAATACTGCGGATAATGTAAAAATCAGCGTGGATAATCTGGTCAGCAATATTCAACTGGCGACTTCAAGGGGAGCGGAGAATATCTATACCATTTCTTATTCCAACAGAGATCCAAACCTGGCAAATATTGTTGTAAATAATCTGCTAAGTATCGTTAAAGAAAATACATTAAAACGTACAGATGCGGGCGTGGATAATGCTGAATTATTTCTCAGCAAGCAACTGGAGAATTACAAAAGGAAATTGATTGAAGCCGAATCTCGCCTTGAAGAATACAAGAAAAGTAATGCGGAACTCATGCCGGCGTTGGGACAAGGCTATTTCGTGAACCTGCAGACAGTGCGCGAATCACTATCAAATGCACAACTGGAGCTTAGTGAGGCGACCAAAAGACGGGACGAACTCAAGCGCCAGATGAGTGGTGAGGAGCCTGTCTTTGGTTTCTCGGCGTCAACTGCAAATTTAAGTTCACCTCATCCTCTGGATACACAAATACAGGAATTGCAAAATCAGCTGGATGAATTGCTATTACAATATACTGAGCTTCACCCAAAAGTAAAAACACTAAGCGAAAGCATAGAAAGACTCAAAGCAAAAAGAGCCAGTGATCTTGCGCGCCGTCCAAAAACAAGAATAATGCAGCCCGCATTAGAAACCAACCCGATATACCAGCAACTTTCTGTTGCCTTGTCAGAAGCCGAGGCTCAGGTAGCGTCATTACGCGTACGAGTAGCTGAATATAAAGAGCGGGAAAACAAATTACAAAAAATGGTAAATACCATGCCGGCATTTGAGGCAGAGCTAAACAGGTTAAACAGAGAAGTCGAAACACAGCAGCAAAATTATAGCGAAATGCTCGAACGCCATGAAACAGCCTTGATTTCTACGGAAATGGAAGAAACCGGAAATACCGTTCAGTTCAGAATAATCGATCCCCCCCGCGTGCCAGGCGACCCGACAGGGCCTAACCGGTTTATGCTCAATGGCGTGGTATTAGCCTTGGGGATTGGTGTTGGATTGGGATTTGTCTTTGTTTTGTCAGAAATAAGACCGGTAGTTTATGACACACAAGTTCTGAATAGTTTAACCGGATTACCCGTATTTGGAGTGGTGTCGAGGATCATGACTGATGAGATAAAGAAAAGAGAACGTATGGAGTATGGAGGTTATGCCTCAGCCTTTATGTTGTTAATTTCAGCATTTGCTGGTACTTCATTAATTTAGAGGCCCGTAACGCTATAGTGCGAAAAGTATAGACAGATGAGTAGCATTGAAAAAGCCATCGAGCGACTAAAATCACAGAAAAATGTTCAAAAGCAACATGTTGCTGATGAATATGTTATTGACAATGAAAATAATGTAGATCATTTTGAGAACAGTCGTAAAGCAGAAACGCCACTAAAAAGGCATGTAGTAAATGCTAATGAAATTTTAAACATTGATATTGGGAGATTGAAGTCACTTGGTTATATCAGCCCTGACGACATGACGAGCCAGATTGCTGAAGAATACAGAAATATAAAGCGACCAATATTAAAGAATGCCTTTGGGAAAGGGGCTGCACCAATTGAACAGGGTAATCTGATTGTTATTTTGAGCGCAGTTCCAGGCGAAGGTAAAACATTTACATCATTGAATCTGGCAATAAGTATTGCTATGGAACGCAATACGACGGCACTATTGGTGGATACGGATGTGACAAATCCGTCTCTCTCGAGACTGTTTAACCTGGATAACGAGCCAGGTTTGCTGGATGTTCTGTCAGATGACACGCTGGACGTTGGTAACATTATTCATAATACCAATATCTCATCATTAAGTGTAATTCCCGCAGGACAGAGTAATCCCTATGCGGCGGAACTTCTTTCCAGTAAACGTATGTATCAATTTGTTAATGAAATTGTGGAGAGATATTCGGACAGAATTGTATTGTTCGATGCGCCACCAATCCTTGCGACCAGTCATGCAAGTGTGTTGGCGCAGATAGCAGGCCAGATAATGATTGTGGTTGAAGCAGGCAAGACACTGGAGACTACCATTAAGGATGCTGTTTCCAAAATCGACAGTGACAAGGTGGTAGGATTGATTTTAAATAAAAGCCGGGCTGCTTCTAAAGGCGGCTATTACGGATATTACGGTTCCTATGGTCATGGGAATGTTGCAAAAACTGGCGACAGTCTAAAATAGTGCGTTTTCTAGTTGTACACATGTCGCGGCGTAAAATATTAACCTCAATTATCCTTGTCTCATGTGTATGCAAAGCAGGCACTGCCGCTCAGTGGGACAACGCGGCCGGCGTCGGTTTTAATTTTGGTTATGTAGATAATATTTCACTAGCGCCTGAAGGTGATGAGGAAAGCCAATACGTCACCCAAATAACACCATTTATAAGTCTGCATGGAGAGGGAGGTCGAGCGAGGCTGGATCTGGACTATCGGTTGCAATATATAAAGTACCAGGCTGATAAATATGATGACGAAATATTTCATCAGTTATTTTCGGATGCAAACGTTGAGTTTTTGGAAGACTTCTTGTTTCTGGATCTGCGGGCAACAACTTTTCAATCAGCCATTACAGCTGATGCTTCGATTCCGCAAGATAATGTTTCCATAACAGACAACAGAACCAACGTCACAACAGCATCACTAAGCCCGTATATTAATACACGGATATTGTCAATAGCTGACTTGGTTTTGCGGTATACATATGAAAATACAGATTATGACGATTCAGCTACAGTCCAACCCGACACGGTAAACAAGTCATATATTGCGGAATTATCCAGTCAGTCGCGGGGCGATCAAACGGCTCCGTTGGACTGGAGTCTCAGGTACTATAGAAATGAACTTGATACAGATTTGTACGAGACAAATTATTATCAGGAATCAAGTGTAACGCTTTTCTATAACATTACTGCGCAATTTATTCCTTTTACAACAGTAGGCGATGAAACCAATAAAATTGTTAATACTACCTTTGAAGAGGGTGGAAGCTTCTGGAGCGCAGGGATCATATGGCAACCTACGACGTTAACAAGTATAACCGGGGCGTATGGTGAGAGATTCTACGGCCCAACCAAAGAACTGGCTTGGGAAACAAGAGGGAGAACAACGACCTTAAATATCAATTATTCTGAGGAAATTACAAATGTAGGGCAAGTATTCGCAAGGCAACCTTCCGGTGAAGAAATACCACCAGGTGCCGATAATGAGTTTGTGCCCATAGATTTTCGACCATATATACGAAAACGGCTCGAGACAAACATTCAGTATAGCTATTCTAAAACAACAGTAAACTGGTATGCATTTAACGAGAAACGCCTGTATTTGACTGATAATGAAGAAGAAAAATCATATGGGTCAAGCCTGAACTGGACCTGGAGGATAACTGACAGAACCACGCCGAACATCAGTACTGGCTGGCAACGGATTGACAGTGAATTCCCGACGCAGACTAGAGATGAGCTAATAAATATCGATTTGGGTGTCACGCACATTACATCAAACAGACTGGTTTCCTCGCTAACCTTCAGGCATGTAAATCAAAATTCTGACCTGGCACAAAATGAGTATGAGCAAAATTCAATTAATCTGAACGTAACATATCAACTTGAAAATAATTAACATGTACGAATCCTATTTTAATCTTACCGAAAACCCGTTTAAATTGGCTCCGGATCCAAACTATTATTTCGGGAGTCGCGGGCATAACAGGGTACTGGCCTATTTACAGTACGGCGTACAGCAAGGCGATGGTTTTGTAGTCGTAACAGGCGATATCGGAACGGGTAAGACAACATTGGTGAAAACATTGCTTCTGGAGGTTGAGAAGCAGAAAGACATCATAGCTGCACAAATAAATACCACCCAGTTAGATCCGGAAAATTTACTGGGAATGATACTTGAGTCCTTCGGTATATCATCTAATAAGGCAAGCAAGCCTACGATGTTGAAAAAACTCGAAACATTTCTTAAGACGAAAAACAGGGAAGGAAAAAGGGTGCTTCTTATATTAGATGAAGCACAAAATCTGCCTGTTTCTTCGTTGGAAGAACTGAGGATGCTCTCAAATTACCAGATTGGGCAAAACCAGTTATTCCAAAGTTTTTTAGTCGGCCAATGTGAATTCAGGGATGTACTAAAAAATGACAACCTGGAGCAATTACGCCAGCGGGTAATCGCATCGTATCATTTAGGCCCGCTTAATTCTGAAGAAACGAAAGCGTATATTGAATATAGATTGGGTTTGGCTGGATGGAAGAATGACCCAAAATTCAATAAAAGCGCAATCGACTCAATATATCACTTTTCACGAGGAATACCGCGACGTATTAATCTGCTTTGTAACAGAATATTATTGTATTCATGTATGTCAGAACTTCATACCATTACAGATAAAATGGTAAAAACTGTTACCCGGGAACTGGATGAGGAAGTGATCGGATTAACTGGGAGTGACGAAATTAAATCACTGGATCATAAAAAGAATATCAATTCGGGTTACGGGAATGCATCTTTAATTGATGAAAAGTTATTGGGAAAGATGAAAAATATTCGGAATTTTCTGAGTGATTTTGAGAAATTAATAGAGAAATATACCGGTTAAAAGCAAGCATCAGAAATTCAACAAGACTCTGGCATATTGCTACAGTCAGCAGTAATGTAATTATGGAAACATTGTTGGTGATTTATCTATGAAAAAATTGTGTTGCATAGTGGGCGCCAGACCAAATTTCATGAAAATTGCCCCGATAATGCGTGCGTTCGGCGAAGACGCAAATACGATTACTCCTATCCTGGTACATACCGGTCAGCATTACGATGAATCGATGAATGGAACCTTTTTCAAGCAACTTGATATACCTGCACCAGACATACATCTCAATGTAGGATCAAACAGTCATGCTATGCAAACCGCTGATATCATGAAACGTTTTGAGCCAGTGATTCAATCAGAAAATCCTGATGCGATTCTGGTTGTCGGAGATGTAAATTCAACGATAGCCTGCGCCTTGGTGGCGGCAAAAAGTAACGTCAGGATAATACATGTGGAGGCGGGGTTAAGAAGTTTTGACAGAAAAATGCCGGAAGAGATTAACCGTATTTTAACTGATCAATTGTCCGATTTGTTATTCACGACTGAGAGAAACGCGGAAATTAATCTGTTAAATGAAAACGTCTCACCTGAAAAAATTCAATTTGTTGGCAATGTTATGATTGATAATTTATTTCATAACCTGAAGAAAACCAGTGAAGTAAATGAAATAATAGCAAGAAATAAAATCAATATCGATCCGGTAAAAGGTTATGGCCTGGTAACTTTACATCGCCCTTCAAATGTTGACGACTCCGGAGTGTTACGTCAATTACTGGAAACATTATCAGAGATATCACGACGTTTGCCGTTAATATTCCCGGTACATCCACGGACTGCAAAAAAGATTGAAGATTACGGGCTGAATTCACTGCTCGAGTCAGATAACCTGATAAGTACACCGCCACTCCCATATCTTGATCTGCTGGGGTTAATGAGTAAATGTAAAATGGTACTCACCGATTCCGGGGGAATACAGGAAGAAACAACAGCATTGGGTATACCGTGTCTTACGCTTCGAGAAAATACCGAGAGGCCCATTACGTTAACTGAGGGTACAAACACACTAGTCGGTACTGACAGAAATAAAATATTAGAAGTATCGGATGAAATCCTTTTAAACGGGAAATGTGCTGGTCGGGTTCCTGAGTTGTGGGACGGGCATGCAGCCATACGCATTGCTAGTAAGCTGAAGAACTGGCTCTAAAGCATGGATAATAGCAATCTAGTCAATGCCATGACCGTCGATGTGGAAGATTATTTCCAGGTGTCCGCATTTGAAAAAACAGTGCCGCGTTCAGCATGGGATAATGTGCCACATCGGGTGGTTGATAACACTAATCGCATTCTTGATCAGTTTGGTCAAAATAATGTTAAAGCCACATTTTTCATGCTGGCGTGGGTCGCTGAACGTTATCCACAATTGGTGACAAGAATTGTTGCAGAAGGTCATGAACTCGCCAGTCATGGTTATGAGCATATTCGTGTTACGAATCAAACACCGCAACAGTTTCGTGAAGACGTGCTAAAGACAAAAAAAATCCTGGAGGATCTGGGCGGCGTTGAAGTCAAGGGTTATCGAGCCGCGAGTTATTCAATCAATAAAAGTAACTTGTGGGCAATTGATATATTAAAAGAAACAGGCCACAAATACAGTTCCAGTATTTATCCTATAAAACACGACCTTTATGGTATGCCTGATGCGCCACGTTTTGCATTCGTTCATGAAGAATATGGCTTGTTGGAAATACCTATCACCACGGTAACTGTGGGCGACATGAAATTACCCTGTGGCGGGGGAGGCTTTTTTCGCCTTTTCCCCTATGTGTATTCGCGTTGGGCAATCAATAAAATCAATAACAAGGATAAACAATCCGCACTGTTTTATTTTCATCCCTGGGAGGTTGATCCTGATCAGCCGCGTTTTAAAACCGCACCATTAAAGTCGCGTTTTCGTCATTATCTAAATTTAAAAAAAATGCAAAATCGACTTGATCGTCTACTTAATGACTTTACCTGGGGACGGATGGATCAAATATTTCTTGGAAAATGAATGTCTGATAGTGCTTTGAAAATCGAATCGCTCGCTATGGAGCTGAATGATGAGTGGGATGATTATGTTCATAACCATCCGCAGGGAACATTTTTTCACTTGAGTGGTTGGAAAAGCGTAATAGAAAGGGCATACGGGCACGAATGCCGGTTTTTACTGGCGCGTGAAAATAATAAGATAGTCGGGCTATTGCCATTAGCTCATATAAAGAGTCGTATTTTCGGCAATGCGTTAGTATCAAGTCCCTTCTGTGTATACGGAGGCGCTATTGCTGATAACCATAATTTTCGCGCCCAGTTAGAAGATGCAGCAGCCCGGGAAGCGATAAATCGCAATGTCGATTACCTTGAATTACGTAATATGACCAGGACGCGTGATAATTGGCCGGTCAAAGACCTGTATGTGACTTTTCGCAAAACCATAGAACCAGACCCGGATATCAACATGGCGTCCATACCCAGAAAGCAACGCGCCATGGTGCGAAAGGGTATTAAAGCAGGGTTGGTCGGTCATATTGAAGATGATATAGAAACTTTTTTCAATATTTACTCAACCAGCGTGCGTAATCATGGAACCCCGATCTTTCCAAAACGATATTTTAAATTATTGAAAGAAGTATTTGATGATCGATGCGAACTTCGTGTCGTGACCAAAGACAAATCTCCTGTCAGCACGGTTATGAGCTTTTACTTCCGGAATGAGGTGTTACCCTATTATGGTGGCGGCCTCCCAGTAGCGCGCCACCTCAAAGCATTTGATTTTATGTACTGGGACCTCATGAAAACAGCCTGTCAGGATGGCGTGAGCCTGTTTGATTATGGCCGCAGTAAAATTGGAACTGGCTCGTACAGTTTTAAAAAGAATTGGGGTTTTACGCCTGAACCATTGCCGTACCAATACAGGCTCGTCAAAAGTAAATCCATTCCGGAGATTAATCCGCTAAATCCAAAGTATAGATATTTTATAAAAATCTGGCAGAAGCTACCCTTGCATATAGCCAATTCAATCGGCCCATTGCTTTCACGTAATCTGGGGTAGTCATGGATGCATTGTTGTATCTGGTACATCGTCTGCCTTATCCCCCCAATAAGGGAGACAAGATTCGCTCATACAATCTCCTAAAGCTGTTGAGCAGGCACTTTGATATTTACCTTGGCTCCTTCGTTAATGATTTTAAGGACTGGAGCTACCTGGAGAAAGTTCAGGAATATTGCAAAGAAACGTTTATTCAGCCGCTGGAGGAAAAGCGGGCAAAACTTTACAGCCTGACAGGCCTGTTGTCAGGTAAGGCCTTGAGCCTGCCTTATTATAAAGACAAGAAAATGCAGGACTGGGTAGATAATATTGTGCATCAAAAAAATATCAGAAAAATCCTTATTTATTCTTCAACTATGGCGCAATATGTTGAACATGACAGGTTCTCAGATTGCATTAGAATCGCGGATTTTGTTGATATTGATTCGGATAAGTGGCTGCAATATAGCCAGAATAAATCAACCCCTATGAAATGGATTTATTCGCGAGAGGCAAGCCGGTTAGCCCAATATGAGAGAAGAATTGGCGGCTTATTTCAGAAAACACTGTTTGCCACACGGGATGAAATGCAGCATTTCAGTGACCTCTATCCGGAAATGTCAGATAAAATCGATTATTACAACAACGGCGTGGATACCTGCTACTTCGATCCATCTCTGCCTTTTGGAAATCCTTATCATGATAAGGATATACCGATTGTATTTACAGGGGCCATGGATTATTGGCCCAATGTGGATGCGGTGAAATGGTTTGCTAAAAACTCTTTTCGAATTATCCGTGAGGCATTTCCACAGGCATGCTTTTACATAGTCGGATCGAATCCCGCACAAGAGGTACAACAACTGGCCAGGCAGGAAGGGGTTTTCGTGACTGGATCTGTAGAGGATATTCGGCCATATATACGCTTTGCCAGGATCATTGTCGCTCCAGTCCGTATAGCGCGCGGTGTCCAGAACAAGGTGCTGGAAGGCATGGCTATGTCAAGACCCATTGTCATGACACCGATGGCGTTGGCTGGCATCGAATTCAGTGATGATTATACCCCAACCGTCGCCAGTGACCCCGGGGAATTTGCACAGTGTTGCCTGCAGATTTTAAACAGCAAAAACCATGAAGGTTTTGATAGCATGGCCAGAAACAGTGTATTACAGAACTATAACTGGGACACTAATATGCGGAAAGTATTACAATATCTTGATAAACAGCCAAGTATTAAATAATAACCATTCAGCATAAGAAATGCTGATCAATTATTTAATCGCGTATGTATAGATCTTCAGTCTGGTACATTCTCTGTTTGCTGAATCCGTAATGTTATTTTTCAGTATTCTGGTGGGTATATAAACATGGTGTCTCAACAACCCGTACTGATTGCTCATGTGATACATAGACTGAATGTCGGGGGACTGGAAAATGGTCTGGTGAATCTGATTAACAATATGCCAGATGATAAATATATTCACGTGATTATATGTCTCACAACTTCGTCAGATTTTGAAAAACGAATAAAGAAAAATGTAAGGGTTTACGAACTCCATAAGCGTGATGGGAAGGATTTATCTATTTATTATCGGCTCTGGAAATTGCTTCGTAAGCTGCGTCCCACGATCGTTCATACCCGAAACCTCTCCGCATTAGAATCGGGAGTGGTGGCTGCACTGGCTGGCACGCCTGTTCGCGTTCATGGCGAGCATGGTCGCGATATTTACGATCTGTATGGCAATAATGCCAAATATAAACGTTTACGCCGTATCTGTTCGCCGTTCATACATCGGTTTATCGCATTATCAGCAGATCTCGAGAGCTGGTTGGGACGGGACGTTAAGATATCTCCACATAAAATCGTGCAATTGTATAATGGCGTCGATACCCGCAAGTTCCGACCGCGGACTGCTACTTCGCCTGATTCCGGCAAGTTCCCGCGCGGTTTCCTCTCGGCCGACTCAATTGTGATTGGTACGGTCGGACGTCTTGAACCCGTGAAGGATCAATTGACACTTTTGCATGCCTTTTTTCGCTTGCGGCAAATCGCACCTGAATTATGGAATCAATGCCGACTGGTGCTGTTGGGCGACGGACCGCTACGAGCAAAAATTGACCAAATATTATTACAAGAAGATGAACAATCCCGGAAGCAGGTCTGGCTCGCGGGTACCAGGAACGATGTCCCTGAAATCTTGCGAAATATGCATATTTTCGTCCTGCCGTCATTAGGGGAAGGCATATCCAATACCATACTTGAAGCCATGGCGAGCGGCCTGCCAATTGTGGCGACACGGGTAGGGGGGAACGCTGAGCTCGTCCAGGAAGACCTGACAGGCCGTCTCGTACCGGCTGACGATCCCGAATCCATGGCAGCGGCCCTGCGAGACTACCTGGTTGACCCGGCTCAACGGCAGGCACATGGGCAGGCAGGTCGTAAACGCGTAGAAAAATTGTTCAGCCTCAGCGGGATGGTACAGCGTTATCAGGCGGTATATGAGGATCTGCTTACCGCTAAAGTTATATAAAATAATGTTAAAAAACAATGATTTAATTCATTTAATCGGTATACTTCTCGGTCGACGGCATTAAATTGAGATAGAGATAGAGGGAGCATGAGGTGTGTGGCTTAGTCGGTATTTTCCATTTGCGTGAATCGGCAACCATTGATCGTAAACTGCTCTCTCGCATGAACGAAACACAGTTTCACCGTGGCCCTGACGAAGGAGGACTGCATACCGAACCGGGATTGGGCCTGGGGCATCGTCGCTTGTCCATCATTGACCTGTCCTCTGGTCAACAACCCTTGTTCAATGAAGATCACTCCGTTGTCGTTGTTTATAACGGCGAGATATACAATTTCCAGGAGCTGGCGGTAGAGCTGAAACAATGCGGTCACCAGTTCCGAACCCATTGTGATACCGAAGTCATCGTCCATGCATGGGAAGAGTGGGGTGAAAAATGCGTGGAACATTTTCGAGGTATGTTTGCCTTCGCCCTCTGGGATCGTAACAATCAAACATTGTTCATGGCGCGGGACCGCCTGGGAATCAAGCCCCTCTATTATGCAGAGTTGGCCGATGGTCAGATTATTTTTGCTTCAGAATTAAAGGCCCTGACCTGCCATCCCGAACTGGAGAGGGAACTGGATACATTCGCGGTTGAAGATTATTTTGCATTCGGTTATATCCCGGAACCCAGGACCATTTATCGCCAGGTGAAGAAACTGCCACCGGCGCATACCCTTAAAATTCACCGGGGAGAACCTGTTCCCACGCCACGTGAATACTGGGATGTGACGTTTGCACCAGTACAGGTTGGCAGTGAGGCCGATATCGAACAGGAGTTGATCGAACGCCTGCGAGAAGCAGTGGACATTCGTCTGGTCTCAGAAGTGCCTTTGGGAGCATTTCTGTCCGGTGGAGTTGATTCTAGCGCAGTCGTGGCCATGATGGCGCAGATTGACCCGACCAAACCGGTGAATACCTGTTCCATTGCTTTTGGTGATCCAAAATATAACGAGTCCCAGTTTGCGCAGCAGGTCGCGGATAGATACAGAACCAATCATTTTATTGACCAGGTCGAACCCGACGATTTTGATCTGATTGATACCCTGGCTTCACTATATGATGAGCCTTATGCCGATAGCTCGGCAATCCCAACCTATCGTGTTTGTGAGCTGGCGAAAAAACGGGTCACGGTGGCATTATCCGGTGATGGTGGTGATGAAAACTTTGCGGGTTATCGCCGTCATCGCTGGCATATGAATGAGGAACAAATACGTCGCCACCTGCCGCAAAGCGTGCGTGGTCCTTTATTTGGTTTTTTGGGGAAATACTATCCCAAACTTGACTGGGCACCGAAGGTGTTTCGCGCCAAATCAACTTTTCAGGCTCTGGCGCGTGACAGCGTGGCGGCCTATATGCACAGTATGTCGATAGTGTACGATGATCTTCGATCGCCGTTATTTAGCCATAAGCAAAAAAGTGAACTCGGTGGTTACCATGCTGTAGAGGTATTTCGATATTACCTTGAAAAAGCACAAACGGATCATCCTTTATCGCTTATTCAGTATCTGGATACCAAGACGTATTTACCCGGAGATATTCTTACCAAGGTTGATCGGGCCAGCATGGCACATGCCCTGGAAGTGCGAGTGCCAATACTGGACCATAAGCTTGTTGAGTGGATATCCGGTCTGTCTCCGGAGCTGAAATTAAGGGGCAGGGAAGGGAAGTACATCTTCAAGAAGGCTCTGGAACCTCATCTTCCGAACGACGTATTGTATCGGCCAAAAATGGGCTTCGCTGTGCCGCTGGCCAGTTGGTTTCGAGGACCTTTGAAAGAACGGGTGCGTGAGGCCCTGACAAGTCAGTACCTTGCCGATACAGGCGCCTTCAATATGAAATTTGTGAAAAGACTGGTTGATGAACATCAGTCAGGACAACGCGAACACAGCGCGGCTATCTGGTCTTTATTAATGTTCGAGTCCTTTCTCAGGCAGAGTGATTAACCAGGCAAGGCCAGCAATGCGCACCCTGACATATACCAGTCTTTATCCAAATTGTATCATGCCGAGTCGTGGTGTATTTGTTGAAAATCGTTTACGGCATCTAATAGATTATACAGGCATTGAAACTCGTGTAGTTGCACCTGTTCCGTGGTTTCCTTTCAGCAAATATTCCGGTGCCGAATACAGGCAGTTCGGAGATGTGCCGCTAAATGAAATCAGGCACAATATTCCCATAATGCACCCACGTTACACACACATACCGAAAATAGGTATGACTTTACAGCCATTGAGTATGGCGTTGGCTTCATTACCAATTCTGAAAAATATTCTGCGTGAGGGTTATGACTTTGACTTGATAGATGCCCATTATTTTTATCCAGATGGTGTGGCTGCATCGTTATTGGGAAAATGGCTCGGCAAGCCAGTTGTTATTACGGCACGAGGCACTGACCTGAATCTTATCCCGAAATATCGAATACCTAAACGATTAATCAAATACGCGGCAGATAGAGCTAACGGCGTGATAACTGTCTGTCAGGCATTAAAGAATGTGCTGACAGAAATGGGAATAGAGGATGAAAAAATAACGGTTTTGCGTAATGGTGTTGATCTGGAAATATTCAGACCCCCTGACGACAGAATGGAACTGAGAAAAAAATTGGGCATTGATGGTACTGCAATATTGTCCGTTGGATATCTCATTGAAAGGAAGGGGCATCATATTATTATTGATGCGCTGAAATACTTGCAAGATGTCAGATTGTTCATTGCCGGAGACGGGGCTGAAAAAGAAAAGTTACAGAAACAGGTTATAGAGAACGGTTTACAACAGAAAGTGACATTTCTTGGTAATGTGCCGCATGATATGCTCAGGCAGTATTATGGTGCGGCTGATCTACTTGTGCTCGCATCAAGCCGGGAGGGCTGGGCCAATGTTCTGTTGGAGTCAATGGCATGTGGAACCCCTGTGGTGGCAACAAACATATGGGGTACACCAGAGGTTGTTGCCTGTAGAGAGGCGGGTGTTCTGGTCGAACGGAATCCAGAGGCGATTGCATCTGGAATAAATAAAATATTAACACAATATCCTGACAGAAAACTGACAAGGAAATATGCCGAAAAGTTCAGCTGGGATGAAACATCTGAAGGGCAATGGAAGGTGTTTAGTTATGCCACGTAGGTTTGCACGATGAAAATCCTGTACCATCATAGAATTGCATCGAAGGATGGGCAGTACGTTCATGTCGAGGAGATAATCAACGCCCTTCGTGAGCTTGGGCATGAAGTTGTTATCGTATCACCATCTATTATGAAAAATTCAGAATTTGGATCAGATGGTGGAATCATTGCGAAATTGAAACAAAAAATACCGGGAGCGGTTTATGAGATTCTGGAGTTTTCTTATTCAATAGTTGCATTTGTAAAGTTATGGTGGAATGTATCGAAACATAGACCTGATTTTATATATGAACGGTATAACCTTTATATGCCTGCAGGGATATGGATAAAAAAAATATACAGGATTCCTCTTTTGTTGGAAGTTAATGCTCCAATTTTCAACGAAAGAATGAAATATAACGGTATATCTATACCTAAGTTAGCAAAGTGGTCTGAAATTTATACATGGAGTAATGCAGAAAATTTGTTACCGGTTACCCACGTATTAGCGAAGTATATCCTGAAACAAGGCATACCACCTGAGCGAATAACAATAATACCTAACGGGATCAATGGGCGTCAATTCTCTGACATTCCAGACAAATCTATTGCAAAGAAGAGATTAGGTTTGGAGAAAAAGGTGGTTCTGGGGTTTACAGGATTTATTCGGGATTGGCATGGTTTGGAAAAAGTCGTGGAACTGCTTGCAAGTGCATATGACGGAAAGCCCAGACATCTTCTTATAGTCGGCGATGGTCCAGGCAGAATGTCCATACAACAACGTGCTGAAGAGTTGGGTGTCCAGGATGCGGTTACTATCACAGGAATAATCCCAAGGAACAGAATATTGGAATATATCGCCGCCTTTGACGTGGCATTGCAGCCTGATGTTGTCGATTATGCTTCTCCCTTGAAACT
>JBECLA010000123.1:0-6658 GCA_040235565.1 Thiohalomonadales bacterium
AGCAGGCAGGAACCGTATGGCGGCAAAGGCTGCTCACCACACGGGTTGGTCGCGCGGATGTTCTCTTCGAACCAGTTGTTATTCATCTCGTTGACCTTATCAATCAACACGAAGCCGGGCTCCGCGAAGTCGTAGGTCGAGGCCATGATGACGTCCCACACGCGGCGCGCGGGCAGTGTCTTGTAAATCTTGCAGGCGACGAGGCCTTCGTCGTTTTGCACGTAGTTGCCGGGCTCGGGCCACTCGCGCCACACGAACTGGCGGTTGTCCGAGACGTCCAGCCTGTCGTCCTCGACTTCCCTCGGCGTCACCGGGAACGCGAGCTTCCAGTCTTCCTCGTTGATGACGGCCTGCATGAACTCGTCGGTGACCAGCAGCGACAGGTTGAACTGGCGCAGGCGGCCGTCCTCGCGCTTGGCGCGAATGAACTCCATGACATCCGGGTGCCCGACGTCGAAGGTGCCCATCTGCGCACCGCGGCGCCCGCCGGCCGACGACACGGTAAAGCACATCTTGTCGTAGATATCCATGAACGACAGCGGCCCGGAGGTGTAGGCCCCGGCGCCGGACACGTACGCGCCCCGGGGGCGCAGGGTGGAGAATTCGTAGCCGATGCCGCAGCCGGCTTTCAGGGTCAGCCCGGCTTCGTGCACCTTGTTGAGGATGTCGTCCATCGAGTCGGTGATGGTGCCGGACACGGTGCAGTTGATGGTGGAGGTGGCCGGCTTGTGTTCCAGCGCACCGGCATTGGAAGTGATGCGCCCGGCCGGAATGGCGCCATGGCGCAGGGCCCAGACAAACTGCTCGTACCAGTGTTCGCGCACCGCTTCGTCCTCGACCTCCGCCAGGGCCCGCGCGACGCGCTGGTAGGTGGCGTCAATGTCCTGGTCGATGATGTCACCGGTCTTGCTCTTGAGACGGTATTTCTTGTCCCAGATGTCGAGGGAAGCTTCTTGATAAGGTATGTCGGAACTGCGAATGCGGTTAACGTGGTGCACTTGGGCGCTCATGGTCGCGTATGTCCTCCCTGTGAGTTCTTTTTGTTTGTTGCTTTGTTTGTAGCTGTGGCCGTCTGGAAAGGGCCTCCCCGGCTGACTGGCGAACCCGCGTGAACAACCGCGGTGGACTCAACTAAAAGGTGATGAATGAGGCTCGCAACCAGCTTATTTTTATAAACACAAGATATAGTGTTTAGTTGGCAAGAATAGGCCCGGGCGGGGGATCTGTCAATAAGCTGTCACAATTTTTTTTATGGTCAAAATGACTGTATATACAGATAGTTACACTATTTTTCTGCACCAGAACGGAACATCTGGACACATTTTTTTCATATTTCGACCACTATATATTGTGTTCCTAATATTCCAGACTTGCCGCCCCTTTGCGGGTAAGGGTTCACTCACGTCCAGGCGGTTTTTAACCTGCCGGATCAGGGGATCGGTCACCCGGCTGAGCATTTTTTCATTCGCCACACCTTGAAGCCGATTCGGCGGCTACCCATATTCGTAAACAGAACGTATTGCGGTGCCACGGGGCACCGCCCCGAAATTTTCACAGGAGGAAACTGAAATGACTCTGGTACGTTATGAACCCTGGGGCATGCTGAACCAGCTGCGGCGCGAAATGGACCGCATGTTTGAATCGCAGGCCGAAGGTGAGGAAAGCAGCGCCGTGGCCACCGCCGACTGGGTGCCCGCGGTGGACATCAAGGAAACCGATGACGCGTTTGAAATCCATGCCGACATCCCGGGCGTTGATCCGAAGGACATCGAGGTGCACATGGAAAACGGCGTGCTGACCATCAAGGGCGAACGCCAATCCGAACAGAAGGAAGAGAAGGAAGGCTACAAGCGTGTCGAGCGCCAGTGGGGTTCTTTCTACCGTCGCTTCGGTTTGCCGGACACCGCCGATGCGGAGAAGATCAGCGCCAAGAGCAAAAACGGCGTGCTGGAAATCACCATTCCCAAACAGGAAAAGATCCAGCCGCGCAAGATCTCGGTCGAAGGCTAAGCCGTTGGACAAACCCCGTGATTAAGTTATTCCGGTGTGACCGCCAGGGAAGGCGGAAATGCTGGAAATGCATGGAGCAATTTCCAGTGCATACCGGCGGGGCGGGTGGAGTGTTCAGAGGAGCACGCCAAGATGAGTTCACTGCAACAACTGCGCCGTGGTCTGCACCATATCGGCCATAGCCTGGCGGAAGGCTGGCAACAGCTGCGCGACCGCGCCGGCCAGGCGCTGACCCGTTTCACCCCCACCCGCCAACAGGGCAAGGTGGAAACCGTGGCCGACCAGGCCATGCTGGACGGCGCCCGCTGGGGCCTGCTCGCCGCTGACGTGGAGGAAACCGCCGACAGCGTGGTGGTGCGACTGGAAGCCCCGGGCATGGAAGCGGAAGACTTCGACATCAGCGTCGAGGACAACTACCTGGTGGTGCGGGGGGAAAAGCGCGCCCGGCGGGAACAGACTAAAGGCCGCAGCTATATATTGGAATGTGCCTACGGCAGTTTCGAGCGCGCCTTGCAACTGCCGACACGGGTGGAGGAAACCGGCGCCCGTGCCCGTTACCACCGCGGTGTACTGACCATTACCCTGCCCAAACATGCGCACGCGCAACGGCGGCGGATCGAGATCCACAGCGACTAACCTTGCCGGGAATCGCGCTGCGGGCGAAAAGCTGACGTCAGCGACACTGGCGTGACTGAACTTTTTACCCCTGTTGTGTCTATGTGATTAGCCGCGCGCGGGCGCGCACCCTTGAACGTAATCTCACCCACAACCAGCCGGAGTTGTCACAGCCGATGAAACGCTATGCCCGTTATGGACTGTATTGCCTGATTTTCCTGTTTTCCCTGTCGGCCTCGGCCGCCCTGCCGGTGGCCGACAGCCAGGGGGAACGTCTGCCGACGCTGGCGCCGATGCTGGAACGCGTCACCCCCGCGGTGGTCAACATCGCCACCACCGGCCATGTCAGCATCAAGCAGAACCCGCTCTTCAACGATCCCTTCTTTCGCTACTTTTTCGATTTGCCGGAACAACCCCGACAGCGCCAGACCCAGAGTCTCGGCTCCGGCGTGGTGGTGGATGCCGCCAGAGGTTACATCCTCACCAACAACCATGTGATCGAACACGCCGATGTCATCCGGGTCACCCTGCGCAACGGGGAAAGCCATGAGGCCAAACTGATCGGCACCGATCCGGACAGTGATGTGGCGGTGATCCAGATCGCGGCGGAGAACCTCACCGCCGTGCCACTGGCCGATTCCAGCCAGGTGCGGGTCGGGGACTTTGTGGTCGCCATCGGCAATCCCTTCGGCCTGGGACAGACCGTGACCTCGGGCATCGTCAGCGCCACCGGCCGCACCGGCCTGGGCATTCATGGCTTTGAAGATTTCATCCAGACCGATGCCTCGATCAATCCGGGCAACTCCGGCGGCGCCCTGGTCAACCTCAACGGTGAACTGATGGGCATCAATACCGCCATCCTGTCCCGCAGCGGGGGCAACATCGGCATCGGCTTCGCCATACCTATTAATATGGCGCGCGACATCATGCAGCAGCTGGTGGCCTACGGCAAAGTCGAACGCGGCCGCCTCGGCGCCCAGGCCCAGGACCTGACCCCGGAACTGGCGCAGGCCTTTAATATGGAATATCGCCGCGGTGCGGTCATCACCCAGGTGGAAGGTGACTCCGCGGCCGACCGCGCCGGCCTGCGGATTGGCGATATCGTCACCGAGGTCAACGGTAAACCGGTGCGCGATGCCGCCACCCTGCGCAACAGCATCGGCCTGTTACGCGTGGGCCAGGAAGTCGAGCTCAAGGTGCTGCGCGAAGGCAAGGGCAAGACCCTGCTGGCCAAGGTGGAACAGCCGACCTGGTCCACCCAGGGCGGGGAACGCATTCATGCCCAGTTGACCGGCACCGTGCTGACCACTCTGGATGAGGCAGGGAAAGGCCAGGGTGTCCTGATTGCCGAGATCGAACCCGGCAGCCCGGCCTGGCGCAACGGCATGCGCAAGGGCGACATCATTGTTTCGGCCAACCGCCAGGCGGTGGAATCGGTGGACCAGCTCGGCCAGATCGCCGGCAAGAGCCAGACCCTGTTGCTGAACATTCAGCGCGGCAACGGCGCCTTGTTCCTGTATCTGAAATAACCTTCACGACTGATGTGATGCGACAACGGCTCCGCTCACCCGGGGCCGTTTTTTTTGTGGGGTCAAAGAATTCAATACTTGCCCTTTTCCGGCCGACATAATCTGTACTCTGGAATAGCGGCTTGTTTGAGGTAACATACGTGCCAATCTGGCGAACCCAGGAAAAGAAGAATTTTCAGGAGTCCCGCATGCCTGCCGCGAACCTGCAACGCATCCTGTACGTCGAGGATGAACCGGATATCCAGGCCGTGGCGCAAATCGCACTGGAAACCGTGGGGGGCTTTACCATCAAGATTTGCCACAACGGCCAGCAGGCGCTGGCGGAAGCGGCGACCTTCAAACCCGATTTGCTGTTGCTGGATGTGATGATGCCGGATATGGACGGCCCCACCACCCTGGCGCAACTGCACCAGAAACCGGAACTCGCCCACATCCCGGCGGTGTTCATGACCGCCAAGGTCCAACCCCAGGAAGTGGCCCATCTGCGCACCCTCGGTGCGGTCGATGTCATTACCAAGCCGTTTGATCCCATGACCCTGGCCGACAAGATCCGCGAGATCTGGGCCAACATCCCGTAATCCCTGTTGTTCTTACCCGCATCCATCGCAGGGTTAAAAAACCCCTGTCACAATAATTTAATAATGGGCCCCTTGATATTTTTTATTGCCTGACTATATTAGTAAATAATTAACTGCTAACAATGGAGGTAAGACCATGTCTGGCTTGATCAAGAACTTTCCCACTGATGGCGTCGTGACCATCAACCGGGTGATCCTCAAACCGGAATACAGCATCGATGACCTGCAGGAACGCGTCGCCTTCCTGTGCGAAAACGTCAAGACCTATCACTCCGATACCGGTTTCGTCGGCGGCTTCGTGGCGCTCAACAGCGGCCAGGTATCCAATGAAGGTTCGACCATTGGCCAGGCGGTGGAAAGCCCGATGAAGGACAAGGAAGCCCTGATCATCACCTTCTGGAACAGCTTCGAGGATCACGAAGCGTCCCACAAGAGTGACACCTTCCAGCCGCTGTTCAAGTCGGTGCTGGAACTGTGTGAAAACGGCAATGAAGAAATTGCCTATGAAATGCTCTGGTCCGGTGCGGCCTATTCCCGCGAAGAAGCGCAGGCGGCCCGCAAGGCGAAGCAAGAATACGCCGCGGCGTAAGCTGATCTAAATCAAAAACAGCGCACTAAACACCAGCGCGCCTGCGGGCGCGCTTTTGTTTGTCCGGCCCGGATAAAACCCCACAGTTCATCAGAATATTAGCGGATCATAAACAAATTGAAGCAGTTAGCGACGACCCCATTCCTGACTAGAAAGGTCGAATAAAATCAACTTATGTGAAACTAGGTAATACTATTGTTTTTAAAGGATTAATGCCCTTCCTTTTGGTTTGAAAAAGGTCTAACTTATGGGCCCCGGACTCCCAGTGGGTCCGAAAAAAATAACATTCAAACTTACGCAAAAGGACGGTGTCATGTCCAAGCTAGTCAATCCACATGGCGGCGATGAACTCAAGCCGCTGTTGCTCGAAGGCAAGGCGCTGGAAGCTGAAAAGCAAAAAGCCGCCGGTCTGCCCAAAGTTAATGTCAGTTCCCGTGAAGCCGGCGATATCATCATGATGGGGATCGGCGGGTTTACTCCGCTGACCGGTTTCATGACCCACACCGATTGGCAACGGGTGTGTGACGGCATGATGATGGCCAGCGGTCTGTTCTGGCCAATTCCCATTACGCTTTCCACCGATCAGGCCACGGCCGACACGTTGAAAGACGGGGATGAAATCGCGCTGTTCGATCCCGAACGCAACGAAATCCTCGCCACCATGACCCTCACCGAGAAGTACACCATCGACAAGGATCATGAGTGCATGCAGGTCTACAAGACCACCGACCTGGAACATCCGGGCGTGAAGATGGTGATGGATCAGGGTGATGTGAACCTGGCCGGCCCGATCAAGGTGCTGTCCATGGGCGGCTTCCCGGAAGAATACGGTGACCAGTTCATGACCCCGGCCCAGACCCGCGCCGAGTTTGAAAAACGCGGCTGGCATACCGTGGCCGCATTCCAGACCCGTAACCCGATGCACCGTTCGCACGAATACCTGGCGAAGATCGCCGTGGAAACCCTCGACGGGGTGCTGATTCATTCCCTCCTCGGCAAACTGAAACCGGGCGACATTCCGGCCGATGTGCGCAGCAATGCCATCGGCACTTTGATCGACAAGTACTTCGCCCCCAACACCGTGATCCAGGCCGGTTACCCGCTCGACATGCGTTACGCCGGTCCGCGTGAAGCCCTGCTGCATGCGTTGTTCCGGCAGAACTACGGCTGCTCGCACCAGATTGTCGGCCGCGACCATGCCGGGGTGGGCGATTACTACGGTCCGTTCGATGCGCACCATATTTTTGATGAACTTCCGCACGACGCCCTGGAAACCCAGCCGCTGAAAATCGACTGGACCTTCTGGTGCCACAAGTGTGACGGTATGGCCTCCATGA
>JBECLA010000138.1:0-5721 GCA_040235565.1 Thiohalomonadales bacterium
GCGCTGATCCGGCGCAAGCAATTAAAGGAACAAGACTGATGCACCATGCCGGGGTTAACTAAAACATTCATCGTGCTTTGTTGTTTGCTGCCACTAAAAATACTGGCGGCCAACTATCCACCCTTGCAGCCGTTGATTGATGAGACACCGGAAGGGGCAACCTTGACACCCGAAGCGGGCATTTATGCCGGGCCGGTGGTGATCGACAAGCCCCTTATTCTGGACGGGCAAGATAAAGTCACCATCGATGCGGGCGGCAACGGCAGCGTCATCCTGCTGGATACGGATGGCGCGACGGTACGCAATCTTCACCTGACCAATTCAGGTGACTCCCATAACGATCTTGACGCCGGGGTGCAGGTACGCGGCAAATTCAATGTCATCCGGGACAACACCATCGACAACTGTCTGTTCGGCGTCGATCTGCAGCAGTCTGAATATAATGTCGTGCGTCGCAACACAATCAGTTCCAAGCCGTTTGATCTCGGCCAGCGCGGTGACGCCATCCGGCTGTGGTACAGCTTCAACAACAAGATCACCGACAACCGCATCACGGATGCGCGCGATACGGTGGTGTGGTACTCGGCCAACAACACCATAACCGGCAACAGCGCTTCGAACAGCCGCTATTCGTTGCATTTCATGTATTCACAATACAACCTGGTCGAGAACAACCATTATGTAAACAATACGGTGGGCATCTTTCTGATGTACAGTGACGGGGTTATTGTGCGCAATAATCATATCGCCCATGCCGCTGGCCCCACCGGCGTGGGAATTGGTTTCAAGGAAACCTCGGACCTGACCATCGAAGGTAACCAGATCCTGTATTGTGCCAGCGGTTTATATATTGACGTTTCTCCCTTTCAGCCCGATACAACCAACCGCTTCAACGACAATGTGCTGGCCTACAATGGTATCGGGATTCGCTTTCTCAATGACTGGACCGGCAATATTTTCAAACGCAACCAGCTGGTGGATAACCTGACGCAAGTGGTGGTGTCGGGTGGCAAGACCGCGAATCGCAATGTCTGGCTCGGCAATTACTGGAGCGACTATCAGGGCTTTGATGAGAATACTGACGGGATCGGTGATTCCCCCTATGAACTGTATGCCTATGCCGATCGCCTGTGGCAGGACGCACCCTATGCGCAGTTTTTCAAGGGTTCACCCATGCTGGAAGTGCTGGATTTCCTCGAGCGCCTGGCGCCTTTTACCGAACCGCAACTACTCGTGCGGGACACAGCACCATCCCAACATCAGCTCATCAAGACTATAGTTAAGCAGGAAGCCACCGGAAAGGATTCGCTGCAACTGTTACGAGAAAGCCTGGGCAGATAGATGACACGCAAAGCCAACAAGCAAAGTCGCCCCATGTTCCAGCGTACCCGCCGCAAATTTATTCGCAGCGTGGCACTGGGGGCCGGTCTTATCGGCGCTTCGCTGTTGGGATTCATCCCGGTGCTGCAACAATGGATCGTCCGTTTACGTCCGCCCGGCGCCTTGCTGGAACAAGAGTTTCTCGCCGCCTGTATCAAGTGCGGCCAGTGTGTGCAGGTCTGCCCGGTGAATGCCATCGAACTGGCGGAGCTGGATGAAGGCTTTGGTGTCGGGGCGCCGTATATCGATGCCCGCGCCCAGCCCTGTGATTTTTCCTGTGACGGCCTGCAATGTGTGCTGGCCTGTCCCACCGGTGCCCTGACCCACGAGATCAACTATCCCCATGAAGCGGATATGGCGATTGCAAAAATAGTCCGGCCTGAAACCTGTCTGGCAGTACACGGGCAGGGATTCAGGGGTCAGGCCCGTGGTGCCTCATTTACCGGCAAGTTACGCTATGAAGAAGTCGATCGCTGGAACCCGATTCTGGTGCGGGATCACCCCTACGATCTGGAATTGTGTGATCTGTGCGTGCGCCAGTGTCCGATTGAAATCCGCATCAGCCAATGTGAAGCCGGTAAACCGCCATCCGGCGATAAAAACCAGTGCCCGCCCCAACATGCCATACAACTGGAACCGATAGAAGGCAGCAACGGTAACCGTATGCGACCGGTCATTCTGGATGGCTGTGTCGGCTGTGGTGTGTGTGAAATGATCTGTCCGGTTGAACCGACCGTTATCGAGATGGACAGTCTCGCGAGCAGGGGGATTAGCGTATGAGCCAGTTAACCCGATCCCTGGCCGAACTCTTCGGACGCGATCCGAAAAAACCAACGCCGGATGAGATCTCCCCCGAAGCAAAACAAGTCCATCAACGGGTGCGGGGCGATAAAACCCGTATTGAGAATATTCGCGTCGAACTGGCCGATCGTAAAGTCCACAAGCCGCCCGAAAAACTGCGCCGCATCCGCTGGACAGTACTGATACTCGTTAACCTCCTGTTCGTCATTTCTTTTGTACTGGATATCCAGTTACTCGAAGGCGCGCTGACCGCCTCGCGCTTTGTCGGATTTCACATGGCGGATCTGAATTCCGCCTTGCAGGTCATGCTGGCCTACAAGCATGTGGTGATTAACTTACTGATCGGCACCGTAACGGTGTTCATCATGTGGTGGCTGTTGGGCGGGCGTACCTTCTGTTCCTGGGTCTGTCCCTATCACCTGCTGGCGGAATGGGCTGAAATGCTGCATGAATATCTGGCCAGGAAAAAAATCGTCAAGGATCATCCCTTTGATCGCCGTGCCCGTACCTGGTTCTGGATCATTTTCGCCGTGCTGGCGCTGGTCACGGGCTACACCGTATTTGAAACCATTTCACCCACGGGCATCCTCAGCCGCGCGCTGATCTACGGACCCGGTATCGCACTGATCTGGGTTGTGTTATTGCTGTTGTTTGAAATTTTCTATTCGCGCCGTGCCTGGTGTCGCTATGCCTGCCCCATCGGCCTGACCTATGGTGTGGTCGGTGCCACATCGCCGTTCAAGATCCAATATCATCTTGACAGCTGTTTTCATGAAGGGGAGTGCCGCAAGGTTTGCCTGGTGCCGCATGTGCTGGATACCGTTATTATGGGACGGGCGAGGGGCATGAATGTGGACATCGGCGCGGATTGCACCCGTTGCGGACGCTGTGTGGATACCTGTCCTACCAGTTCACTGACATTCAAGTTCAAGGGTCTGGGTAATTTGCTCTGATGATTATATTCAACCGGGTATCCAAGCGATTTAACCGCGTCGAGGTACTGGCCAATATCAATCTGAACATCGATCGGGGTGACCGGGTTGCTCTGGTCGGTTCGAATGGTGCGGGTAAAACCACGCTGATTCGCTGCCTGTTGGGGGAATATCACTGCCTCGGTGAAGTGCGGGTGAACGCGCGTGATCCACGCCAGCATCGCACGGAAATCCTCAAGCGGGTGGGTTTTGTCCCCCAGATCTCCCCGCCCCTGAGAATGCCGGTAGGGCATCTAATTCAGTTTGCCGCCGGTGTCTGCGACTCGGATCCCGCCCGGATGCTTGCCATTTCCGATCAACTGGGACTCGATGTTCGCACCATCCAGCGCAAACCGTTCAACAAACTCTCCGGCGGCATGAAACAGAAGCTGTTAATCAGCATCGCCCTGGGACGGGATTGTGATCTGCTGGTGCTGGACGAACCGGCCGCTAATCTCGATCCCGAAGCCCGTCACACCTTTTTCCAGTTACTGGCACAACGGCAACAACGCGCCGCAATGCTGATCTCCAGCCATCGCCTGGATGAAGTTGCGGCCCTGGTCAACCGGGTGGTGGAACTGGATCAGGGCCGGATCGTGCTGGATGACCATGTTGCGGATCAGGTGGACATGACCAGCCTGCTGGATTGTCGTCTCACTCTGACACGCGCCAACGCCGCCTTTACCGAAACGGTGCGTGAGTGGGGCTTCACCGATGCTGGCGAAGGGGTAGTCTGGGAAGGCCAGGTATCCGGACCGGATCGGTTACGTTTTCTCGGGGTGCTGTCGCGTTATGCCGCGCTGTTAAAAGGCATCCAGCTGGAAGAATCCCGAACAATCGATCTAAAAAAGGAGAAAACGCATGCTACGCAGCTTTAACCTGCTGATGTTCATTATGCTGCTGGTGGCAGGGTGCACCCGACCGGCGGACACCGGTCCCGTTGAGGTTCGCTGGGACAAGGAGACCTGTGAGCGCTGCGCCATGGCCGTCAGCGATCGGCATTACTCGGCCCAGGTGCGGGGCGGTCCGGCCGAAAAGCCGACCAGAGTCTACAAGTTTGACGATATCGGTTGTGCGGTAATCTGGCTGGATAAACAGGCCTGGAAAACGGATCCCCGTACTGAAATCTGGGTGACCGATCACCGCAATGGCAAATGGATCGATGCCCGGCAGGCAAGTTTCGTGACCGGTAAGGTCACACCCATGGGTTACGGCCTGGGGGCGCAACCAGAACCGATCGAGGGGGGACTGGATTTCGCCGCCGCGCGCGAGCACATTTATCAAGTGGAAGCGAGTGAACACAAACACAAGGGCGGCCACATGCATCCAATGGATAACGGAAACTAGCTCCCCATGAAGCACCTGTTACTCACCGCCAAGGCGGATATCAGCGAGTCCATCCGTTCCCGCTGGTTCCTGGTCTATGCCCTGGTTTTTGGCGGTATCGTGGTGGCGCTGTTTGCTTCGGGCCTGACCGAATCACGCATCATGGGTTTCACCGGGCTGTCGCGCCTGCTGGTTACCTATTTACAAATCACCATGGCCATCCTGCCGCTGTTCGTCTTGATCACCACCGTGCGTTCGGTGGCCGGTGATCGGGAGGCGGGGATCTTTGAATACATGCTGTCCCTGCCCGTCAGCCTGTCGGTCTGGTTCTGGGGCAAGCTGATTGGCCGCTTTGTCGTGGTTTTCCTGCCGGTATTGCTCGCCTTCCTGATCGCAATTGTCTGGGGACTGGGTAAAGGGGTGGCCATCCCCTGGGCGCAGGTGTGGTATTACACCGGTTTTCTGTTTTCGCTGGCACTGTGCTTCCTCGGTATCGGCATGCTGATTTCCACCCTGGCGCGGTCTTCGGATGTCGCCACCGGCGCGGCCTTTATCATCTGGCTGGTGCTGTTGTTGTTTATGGATCTGATCCTGCTGGGGATACTGATCAAGGAAGGCCTGCCAGCGGAGAGCATCATCGGCGTCGCCCTGGTCAATCCGTTGCAGGTATTCCGTACCGCGTCCATGTTGTTGTTTGATCCCCAACTGGTCCTGCTGGGCCCGTCGGCCTATGTCATTCTCGATCACTTCGGTGAGACGGGTTACATTGTCTGGGCCCTGGTGTACCCGGGAATGCTGGGTCTGCTCAGTGCCTGGGCGGGTTACCTGCTGTTTCGCCGCGGTGATTTGCCTTGAACCCGAGGCGCATGGTTAGATTGTGGCAAGTGATGACATCAGCCCGGATCGGCTGATTACTTTAAAGGAACTGATATGAATGTTGCCGAGCCAACGATTGAGCGGTTCCCCAATCGTCTGGTGGCCTACTTCGCCGCCACGCGTCCGGCGTTTATTCTCGCCACCGTGATTCCGATCTTTCTCGGCCTTGGCTTCTGTGTCTACGAAGGCCAGAGTATCAACTGGCTCACCGCGCTCCTGACCTTGCTGGCCGGGGTTTTGCTGCATGCGGGGATCAATGTCCTGAATGACTATTACGACGCCCTCAATGGCACCGATGAGATCAACCAGGAACGGGTGTATCCGTTTACCGGTGGCAGCCGCTTCATCCAGAACGACGTCCTCAGCC
>JBECLA010000145.1:0-9555 GCA_040235565.1 Thiohalomonadales bacterium
CAGCAATTTGACGGGCTCCGGGGTTTATTGAGCGCCGAACAGACGTCATTCTGCGCCGTCGCCGGCCTCGGCACGGCCAAATTCAGTCAATTACAGGCCGTGCTGGAGCTGGCGCGCCGCCATCTGGCGGAGACCCTGCAACGCGGCGACGTCCTGTGCGACCCGGCGACCACGCGACGTTATTTGTCTGCCCGGTTGCGCGACTACCCCCATGAGGTCTTTGGCTGCCTGTTTCTTGACACCCGGCATCGGGTCATTGTCTTTGAGGAGTTATTTCGCGGCACCATCAACGGCGCGTCAGTCCATCCCCGGGAGGTCATCCGTCGCGCCCTGGTCCATAATGCCGCCGCCGTCATTCTTGCTCACAACCACCCCTCCGGGGTGGCCGAACCCAGCGACGCTGACCGTCAACTGACCCGCCGCCTGCAGGCAGTCCTGGAACTGGTCGATGTGCGCGTACTGGACCATATCGTCATAGGTGACGGCGAAAGTGTCGCCTTTTCGGAACGGGGTTGGCTTTGAGACGGGATTTAGCGGTAGTTTGCCTCTCCGCCAGGCGCAGCCAGGCCTTGTAACTTGCCACCGATGTGCGTAAAATTCGCGCTCTTTCGCCTTCGGGCTGAGAAAATTCGTTTGGAGAATTCGATATGTCGAGAGTATGTCAAGTTACCGGTAAACGCCCCATGAGCGGGAACAATGTCTCCCACGCTCATAACAAAACCCGGCGGCGTTTCTTGCCCAACCTGCACAGCCATCGCTTCTGGGTAGAGTCTGAGCAGCGCTGGGTTCGCCTGCGCGTCAGCAGCAAAGGTATGCGCATTATTGACAAGAAGGGTATCGAAACCGTCCTGGCTGACATGCGTCGCCGCGGTGAAAAAGTCTGAAGGAGTAAGCCATGCGTGACAAAATCAAACTCGTCTCCAGCGCCGATACCGGTCATTTCTACACCACGACCAAAAACAAGCGCAATATGCCGGATAAAATGGAGATCAAGAAATTTGACCCGGTGGTTCGCAAACACGTGATCTACAAGGAAGCCAAGATCAAATAAGCCGTTCGCTCTCGACACCCAAAAGCCCGCTTCTGGCGGGCTTTTTTTACGCCTCCGGAAACCGGAAGCTCGCAAAATGCGTTCAATCCCCCGTCTGACTCAAGAGCAGATTACCGACGCTGTCGACTTCACAGCGCCAACCCGGTGCCAGATACGTGGTCGAGACAGTCTCGGTAATCAATGCCGGCCCACAGAATTGTTGTCCCGCACTCAGGTCCTGTCGCGCGAACACCGTCACCGCTTGCTCGACCCCGTAAAGCGCAACGGTGTCGTAGGGGCGAGCAGATATTGCCTGGTCAAGTGGTCTCAGTTGCATCGTGCTGGCGGCAGCACGCAGACCGAGCCGCATATTCACCAACTCGACGGGTAAGGCCAGCTCATGCCCGTAACGCTCACGGTGATAACGGTGAAATGCCTGTTCACAGGCAGCAAGATCCTGCCCCCAGTCCAGATTGAGGTAATAGGATTGACCTTCGTAGCGTAAATCGAGACTCGGCTGCATCTCGATATCAGCTTCTGCCACCCCTTCGGCCCGCAGCTCCTTCCGGCCTTGGGCTTCCAGTTCGCTCAATACTGTCTCAATCTGGGCCAGCTTCAGATCTGCCAGCCGGGCGATATGGGTGCGGGACAACTGGCGCGAGCGGGGTGCCACCAGCATTCCCAGCGCTGATAGCACACCGGCGTGCATCGGTACCATCGCCTGTTGCATACCGAGCGATTCGGCTAGGGCACAGACATGCAAGCCTCCGGCCCCGCCAAAGGAGACCAGGGTGAGGTTACGCGGGTCTGTTCCCCGTTGCACGGACATCACCCGCAACGCATGGGCCATGTGTTCATTGGCGATACGAATGACGCCCTCGGCTGCCTGTTCAATAGAGATTCCAAGCGATTGGGCCACAGTCTGCATGGCTTGCTGCGCCGCGCCAGGATGAAGCGGCATCTCGCCACCCAGAAACGCATCGGCCCGCAATCGGCCGAGGATCAGGTTGGCGTCGGTTACGGTGGGGCGTGCTCCCCCCTGACCGTAGCAGGCTGGCCCGGGCGTGGCTCCTGCGGATTCCGGACCCACCTGCAACATCCCGCCCCGATCGACAAACGCAATGGATCCCCCGCCGGCACCGATGGTATGCATGTCCACCATCGGGATCGCCACCGGATAATCCGCGATCTGCCCCTCGCTGGTCAGCTGCAAATCACCATCAACCATGGCGACATCGGTCGATGTGCCTCCCATATCAAAGGTCAACAGGCGGGTGCGTTGCACTTGTTGACCCAGAAACTGGGCCGCCGCCAATCCCCCGGCCGGGCCGGATAGCAACATGTGTACGGCCTGCCGGCCTGCCTGGTCCGCGGCGATAGTCCCGCCCGAGCTTTGCATCACCGAAACGGCCGCTTGCGGCACAGCCTGTTGCAAGCGGGCCAGATAACCGGCTACCAATGGTCCGACATAGGCATTTAACCACGTGGTGATACCACGTTCGTATTCGCGAAACTCCGGCAGCACACTGGAAGAACGAGACACAAAATAATGCTCTTTCAACGCGGCTTCGATGCGTTCCTCAAACCGTGGATCCAGATACGAAAATAACAGGTTGATGGCCACTGCCTGTGGTGCCAGTGTCTCAAGCGTATTACGCAGCGCCTCAAGATCCGCCTCCGATAGTGGCTCGATCACCGAACCGTCCGCCCCCAGCCGTCCGCCGGTCTCCAGACACAGTTCCCGTGCCACCGGCACAGGGGGCGAAGCGGGTTGCAAATTATACAACTCGCGCCGCGTTTGCCGCCCAATGGTCAATAAGTCACGCAAACCGTGATTGGTTATAAACGCCGTGCGTACCCCCTTGCCTTCCAGTACCGCATTGGTGGCAACGGTGGAGCCATGCACGATATAAAAGGTATCGAGGGGAGCGTGCTGTAAACCGAGTTCCGCCACGCCCTGCAAAATGGCCTGCTCGGGTGCATGGGGTGTGGACAAAACCTTGTGGCTGGTCAGGGCACCATCGCGATACAAAACAAAGTCGGTGAAAGTCCCACCGGTATCGACACCGAGTATCGTCTTCATGCGACAGCTACACAATTACGACCCGCCTGCTTGGCGGCATACATCGCCTCGTCTGCTCGTTGCAACAATGATTCGAGCGTATCATCATGCTTAAAGTGTGTCAGACCGATACTGATTGTAATGGGAATCGAATGCTCCGGTAGATGGATCGGGGTACCTCCCACATGCTGGCGAATCCGTTCTACCACCTGCTGGGCCACTTCGAGAGAGGTTTCCGGGAAGATCAGCAAAAATTCTTCCCCTCCATAACGCCCAATCAGATCCTTGTCGCGCACCGAGGTCGCCACACGGTGCGCCACTTCCCTGAGGACCCGATCTCCAACCAGGTGACCCAGGGTATCATTGATCTGTTTGAAGTGATCCAGATCGGCCATGGCAATAGTCAAGTCACTTTGTATGCCTGCTGCCTGCTGCATCGTCAGCGTAAGATTATCCAGCAAATACTGACGGCTCGCCAACTGGGTAAGCGCATCCCGCCTTACCTGGGTAGTAAGGTTCTCACGCTCATTTATCAAATCATGCACCGAGTTTTCCAGATCCTGTACTTCTGTGCGGTGATAGATCTCGATCGCCAGTGACATATCGAGATTAATAATACGATTTACAAAGCGTGACAGGTTAAGACAGTGTTCTGGCTGGTTAGTGATATCCGGTGGGAAACAACGCATAATCAGATCAACCACGAGCCGATTGGCCGCCAGGTAGAGCCCGAGTGGCAAATCAATCCTTGCGTGAGACACACCAATTTGCAGGCGGTTTTCAAAATATTCAAAACTGCCGTAGTCAACACCAAGCGTGTCCAGATAATCCGCATGATTCCGCTTGAGTCGTTCCAGCATTTCGGAACCGTTGACATATGCCACTATTTCCGGCTTACTCAAGATAAATTCATGGAATGCTTCAATGATCGCTTCACGATTCGCAGCAAGCACTCTGGTTTGCAGTTGTTGCGCCAACTCCAGATCCGCAACCCCAAATCCCAGAAGCGCAAGCCGTCGCTCTCGACCTGCTTTGTCGAATCCGTACTTGTCACACAGAGTTTGTTGCATATAATTCCCGTTCAATCATTGCAGAGCGAACCTGGCTTGACTCGCTCATACCTACATCAGGCGGCAGGAACTGGCACTAATATCATGAACGATACATCACTTGTAAGTGTACAACATTTGTCGCGCTACTACGGCAACCTGCCAGCCGTGACTGATGTTAACTTTGAGCTTGCGCAAGGTGAAGTTCTGGGTTTCCTCGGACCCAATGGTGCAGGCAAATCTACCACCATGCAGATCATTACCGGTAATCTCGCACCTTCTGCGGGACAGGTTCGCATTGCCGGCATTGACTTACTTGAACAACCCAAACTTGCCAAGGCAAAAATTGGTTATCTGCCGGAGCAGCCCCCGCTTTATCGTGATCTCAGTGTGGATGAATATTTGCACTTCTGTGCCCGATTGAGACGTCTGCCAGGCGATGTCATCGACGCCGCCATCTACAGAGCCAAACAACGTTGTGGTCTCGAGGCGGTGGGTCACCGTCTGATAAACAATCTATCCAAGGGGTATCAGCAACGAGTCGGTATTGCCCAGGCGATTATTCACTCACCTGCCGTCATTGTGCTGGATGAACCGACCGTCGGGCTTGATCCGATCCAGATACGTGAAATCCGTAACCTGATTCGCGAACTGGGTCAGGAACACGGCGTCATCCTGTCAACCCATATTCTTCCGGAAGTCCAAATGACCTGTGACCGGGTACAGATTATTTCCAATGGCCGGCTGGTGTTCAATGATAAGGTTGCCAACCTCAGTCAACAAATGGATTCAACCAGCCTGATCCTGGGACTCCAACGGCCTCCCGCAAGGGAGACCCTGCTCGCCATTGAAGGGGTAACGGAAATTGAAGATCTCGACGGTGGTCACTTGCGGGTGCATCATGCCGCAACTGCCAGCCCCGCGACGCCACTGGCAGAACAGGCAGTAAAAAATAACTGGGGCCTGTATGAGTTAAGCCCGGAGCACAAAACCCTGGAACAGATTTTCGTCGATATCACTTCATCGGAAGAAACAGCCGAGCTGGAGAACGTAGAATGATGGTATTGACCCTGGCGTTGCGTGAACTGCGAAATTTGTTTCTTTCGCCCATGGCATGGTCCATTCTGGCGGTTACACAACTGATCCTTGCCTTCATCTTTCTGGCGCTGGTGGAAGGCTATATTGCCATCCAGCCTCAACTGATGCTGCTGGAAAACGCTCCCGGGATTACAGAACGCATCGTTGCCCCGTTGTACGGTGCAGCAGCATGGCTGTTAATGATGGTGGTTCCCCTGCTAACCATGCGCATCATCAGCGAGGAGCGCCGCAATCACAGCCTCACCCTGTTGCTGAGTGCGCCCATTTCCATGACCGAGATCATTGCTGGTAAATATCTCGGGATTTTGTTGTTTCTGATTTTGATCTGCCTGCTGACCAGTAGCATGCCGCTGTCTCTGTTACTCGCAGGTCAACTGGACGGTGGTCATTTTGGCGCCATCATTCTGGCCCTGTTACTATTGGTTGCCAGCTTTGCCGCCCTCGGGTTGTATCTCTCCACCTTGACGGTCCAGCCTACTGTCGCCGCCATCGGAACCTATGGCGCCCTGCTGCTGTTATGGATTCTTGATGTCGGTTCCAATAATGTGGCAAATGCAGAGGCCAGTGGACTGTTAACTTATCTTTCGATGTTACGGCATTTTGATGCCATGGCCCGCGGGATCTTCAGCTCCGCTGACTTCATCTATTTCATGTTGTTTATTTTTACCTTCATTGTATTAAGCATCAAACGTCTGGATGCTGAACGCCTGCAACAGTAAGGTAATTTATGGAAATCAATCGCAAGACACGTCTGCAGTTTCGCATCCAGAATCTGATCTTCGTAGTGCTGTTTATTACTGTGATAAGCCTGTTTGCCTGGCTATCACACCACTACAATTATGAAGCAGACTGGACCGCTACCGCCCGCCATACCTTATCCGGTACCAGCGTGACGGTTTTGTCACGTATTGAAGGCCCGGTACAGATTACCAGCTTTGCCGGCAAACAGTTACAGCCGGCTATTGAAGAATTTGTGGGTCGCTACCAGAAGCACAAACCTGACATCAGTTTGGCTTTTGTCAATCCGAATCTCGAGCCGGAAAAAACCCGCGCCATGGGGATCACTGTTGAAGGTGAAATGGTGATCAATTACCGGGGGCGGAGCGAACACGTTACCAATCCAAAGGAAGAAACGGTTACCAACACCCTGCAACGCCTGTTGCGCAGCCAGGAAAAGAAACTGGTTTTTCTGGCCGGCCACGGTGAGCGGCGACCTGACGGCAAAGCCAATCATGATTACGGCAGCTTTAGCGCCTACCTTGCAACCAAGGGTATTAAATCCACAATCCTGAATCTCAACGAGCAGCCTGTCATTCCCGCTGACACCGCGGTACTGGTGATTGCCGGTCCCCAGATCGATTATCTCAATGGTGAAGTTGAAATTCTTCGTGCCTATCTGGCGCAGGGCGGTAATCTGCTGTGGCTACACGATCCGGGTAGCCTCTATAACCTGGATGCCCTTGCGGCTGTTCTAGCTGTTCGCTTTGTCAATGGCGTGATCGTGGATCCGACCACCCAGCTGCTGGGCATTTCTGATCCTTCCTTTGCCCTGGTGACCAGTTACGGCCAACACCCGATTACCCGTGATTTTGGTTATATGACGCTGTTCCCCCGCGCCGCTGGTATAACCCAAACCGACCGGAAACAATGGACCACCATACCGTTTCTACAAACCATTGATCGCAGCTGGGCGGAAACCAGGATGATGCAGGGGGCGATTGAATATGACCCCGATCAGGATGTTGCAGGCCCATTCACTATCGGTACAGGCCTGACTCGCCCGGCGCCGTCAGCGGCAACAAACTCGCAGGAAAACACTGCCGAAAATACCTCACAGCAACGGATTATTATTCTGGGTGACGGCGATTTTCTATCCAATGCCTATCTGGGGAATCAGGGCAACCAGGAACTGGGCTATAACATCATTAACTGGTTGAGCCATGATGATAACTTCATTGCCATCCCGGTGCGAACTACCCCGGATACTGAACTGACCCTGAGTGAAACAACCTGGTCCATTCTGGGCCTGTTCTTTCTCATCATTTTACCTCTGGTTTTACTGGTCAGCGGTATTCTGATCTGGTTAAGACGGCGCAAGCGCTAAGCATGACTTCCCGTCTCTGGCTCAACCTGGCCCTGTTACTGCTTGCAGTAATCCTGGTCGGTATCGTGATATTCGAACCCGGTAAAAAACCGGCCTCTACTTTGTCCCCACTCACCCAACTGACAGCTGCAGAGATTAACCATATTCACATCAAGCGTGCGACCGGCAAGGATATCGAACTGGTAAAAGAAACAAACGGGCAATGGTGGATGCACAATCCTTATTATCTACCAGCGAATGAATTCCGGGTTCAATCTCTGTTGCGTCTGGCAGCAACCGAGAGTCTCAGCAGTCACAACCTTGTTGAACAGCAGCCAGCGACTTACGGACTCGACCAGCCACGGGCAATCGTGACCTTCAATCGCAGCACCCGGGTCAGATTTGGAGACACCGAACCATTGCAGCAACGTCGTTATGTCCAGGTTGGGGGTCAACTCCACACCATCGTTGATACGTTTTATTATCAGGCCGCCGCCAACCCAACGGGCTACCTGAATCATGCCCTGTTGCCGCCATCAGCGAAAATCATCAGGCTGCTATTGCCCGAACTGCAGTTGGATTTCAAGGAGGAACAATGGCAACGCACCCCACCACAGCCTGATTATTCGGCCGATGCGAGTATTGAGCTGATCAACAACTGGCGTTATGCGCAGGCAGTGGAACTACGCCCTAGCGAAATTAAAGATGGCAAGGCTGACATCGAAGTGTATTTGTCTGATCAAGCAGAGCCCATTCGCTTCAAGCTACTTCAAACAGAAGACGAAACCAGTCTGCTTCGACTCGGACTGGGACTGCAGTATGTGATCCCCCCGGATCTGTATCCAAAATTGTTAACCTTACCTGCAACAGAAGCCGAGATGGCCGACCCCCCGCAACAGGAAAAATAATTACGGTCGACCAAGCCGGTCGCCCCAACATGTCATGTAATGTCATAAGATACCGAGCTATGCCTGAACTTCCAGAAGTGGAAACAACCCGCCGGGGCATCGAACCACACATTACAGGTAATACGCTCACCGCTGTGGTGGTGCGTGAACGCCGTTTACGCTGGCCCGTACCACGGCAGTTGAATCAATTGGTGGCCGGTCAAACCGTACAATCCTTACAACGACGCGGTAAATACCTGTTGCTGAATTTGTCTACCGGCACGGTCATGATTCATCTTGGGATGTCCGGCAGTTTACGCATTCTCGACTGCAGCATACCGCCTCACAAACATGATCATGTGGATTTCGTGTTTCAAAATGGCCAATGCCTGCGTCTGCGTGATCCGCGGCGCTTTGGTAGCGTGCTGTTTACTCACCAGGACCCCTTGAAGCATAAACTATTGGCCGACCTTGGACCCGAACCACTAGCACGTCACTTCACCGGTGAATATTTATTTCGCCAGTCACGTGGCAAAAAGGTGGCAGTCAAACTCTTCATCATGAACAGCAAGATTGTGGTTGGGGTGGGGAATATCTACGCCAATGAGGCCTTGTATCTGGCCGGAATTCATCCCGGGCGCAGTGCCGGGCGCCTGTCTGCCGCGCGCTATGTGCGACTGGCACAAGCCATCAAGTCGGTGTTGCGCGCGGCCATCAAAGCCGGCGGCACCACCTTGCGCGATTTTACTGCCGAAGACGGACGCCCGGGTTATTTTCGGCAACAGCTGCACGTTTACGGCAAGGCGGGGGAGCCCTGTTCACGCTGTGGCGCCACCATCAAGCACATTAAGCTGGGCCAACGCGCCACCTATTACTGTCCCCATTGCCAGACCTGATCACACTCCTGCCGTGAGGATGTGGCGAACTGTCTCATGACAGCTTGCCGTTTATTTAACTTGCGCCTGGCCTTCACCGCGAGGATCACTGGCCGCGCTCACCGTATCGGCTTGCTGGTTCCAGATCACCACCTGCATGTTGCCATAGGTCTGTTGCAGTTCCTTCAGTTCATGTCCCATGGTGTGTAACAAATTGACATTATCCTCACTGATGGCACCCGCTTCATAAAAAATCGTGTCGGGTAGATACTGGTGATGATAACGCGGCTGACTGACGATCGTGTTGGCATCCTTGCCTTCGGTATAAGCAAGCAGACCCTGTAACACCATGGTGATGATGCGACTGCCGCCGGGTGTGCCCAGGATTGCCACACCCTGCGTACCTTCAATAAAGGTGGGACTCATACTGGACAACATGCGTTTACCGGGTGCAATCGCGTTGGCTTCAGC
>JBECLA010000068.1:0-4742 GCA_040235565.1 Thiohalomonadales bacterium
CGCTTGCTGGAAC
Organism: Thiohalomonadales bacterium; assembly: GCA_040235565.1. Classification (GTDB taxonomy): domain Bacteria; phylum Pseudomonadota; class Gammaproteobacteria; order UBA6429; family Thiohalophilaceae; genus JAHEIJ01. The sequence goes on from JBECLA010000068.1 coordinate 14, forward strand.
GGATTGCGGAGCTGGTCAAGGAAAAGAAAATCGAAGGCATCACCGAACTGCGCGACGAATCGGACAAGGACGGCATGCGGGTGGTGATTGAAATGCGGCGTGGCGAAGTCAGCGAAGTCATGCTGAACAACCTTTACCAGCATACCCAGCTGCAAAATGTTTTCGGCATCAACATGGTGGCCCTGGTTGACGGCCAACCGCGACTGCTGAACCTCAAGCAGATCCTGGAAGCCTTCATTCGCCATCGTCGCGAAGTGGTCACCCGCCGGACGGTATTTGACCTGCGCAAAGCGCGCGAAAAGGCCCATATTCGTGAAGGCTGGGCGATTGCCCTGGCCAACATTGATCCCATCATTGCGTTGATCAAGGCAGCCGCCAACCCCGCCCAGGCGAAAGAACAATTGATGGCCGCGTCATGGGAACCGGGCATCGTGATCCAGATGCTGGAACGTTCCGGCGCGGAGGCTTCGCGCCCGGAAAATCTCGCCGGTGAATTTGGCCTGATCGAGGGTAAATACAAATTGTCGGAGGCCCAGGCGCAGGCCATTCTGGATTTGCGACTGCATCGGCTGACCGGGCTGGAACAGGACAAGATCATCAGCGAGTACGAAGAGCTGTTGGCCTTGATCGAGGAGCTGTTGGCCATTCTTTCCAGTGAAACACGTCTGATGGAAGTGATCCGGGATGAACTGGTCGAGTTACGGGATCAATATGGCGATGAACGGCGGACGGAAATCTTCGCCAGCCAGGAAGATCTGACCATCGAGGATCTCATCACCGAAGAAGATGTGGTCGTGACCCTGAGTCACGAGGGGTATGCCAAGTCGCAACCGCTTTCGGCCTATACGGCGCAACGCCGGGGAGGCAAGGGCAAGAGTGCCACGGCCGTTAAAGATGAAGACTTTATTGATAAGTTGTTCGTCGCAAATACGCATGACACCATCTTGTGTTTCTCCAGTCGCGGCAAGGTTTATTGGCTAAAAGTCTATGAATTACCGCAGGCGGGACGGAATGCCCGCGGTAGACCGATTGTCAATCTGTTGCCGCTGGATGAAAGCGAACGCATTAATGCCATATTGCCGATTCGCGAATATGACGAGAATCACTATGTGTTCTTTGCCACCGCCAGCGGGACCGTGAAGAAAACGCCGTTAAAGGATTTCTCCCGTCCGCGTGCTTCGGGCATTATCGCGGTGGAATTACGAGAGAACGATCAACTGGTGGGCGTCGAATTGACTGCCGGTGAGCAGGATGTGCTGCTGTTCTCCAGTGGTGGCAAAGCAATCCGCTTTAGTGAAGCCGATGTGCGACCCATGGGACGCAATGCCGTTGGGGTGCGCGGGATCAAACTGGCTGATGATCAAAAAGTCATCTCGCTGATTATTGCCACCGAGGGTGATATTCTGACCGCTACCGAAAATGGCTACGGCAAACGCACGGCAGTGAGTGATTATCCCCGCCACGGCCGAGGTGGCCAGGGCGTCATTTCGATTCAGACCACAGTTCGTAACGGGCAGGTCACCGGCGCGGAGTGGGTGGGTAACGAGGATGAAGTGATGTTGATTACCACCAGTGGTACCCTGGTACGTACCCGGGTGGATGAAATCTCCATCATGGGTCGTAATACCCAGGGTGTAAAATTGATCAGCCTGGGTGAAGGAGAAAAACTCTCCGGTATCGAACGCATCGAAAAAATTCAGGCAGACGTCGAAGAATAATTACTGAATTCAAACATCGATTTCGGGCTTGCAGAAATTCCCGGGTGTTGTGCAGTCATTGTTTCAGTGTTGTTCCCGTTGTCTTTTGTGATCAGGTAATTCAATTTCTGGAGTGAGTGCAATGTCCCGAGTCTTTAATTTCAGTGCCGGTCCCGCCATGCTACCGCAGGCGGTACTGGAACAGGCACAACAGGAAATGCTGGATTGGCAGGGCAGCGGCATGTCAGTGATGGAAATGAGCCATCGCGGCAAGGAATTCATGTCGATTGCAACCCGGGCCGAAGCGGATCTGCGCGAATTGATGGGCATTTCCGATGATTATGCGGTGTTGTTTCTGCAAGGGGGGGCGAGCAGTCAGTTCACTATGGTGCCGCTCAATTTGTTAGGCGACAAGCAGTCCGCTGACTATATCAATACCGGTGCGTGGTCGAAGAAAGCCATTGCCGAGGCAAAACGCTACTGTGACGTCAATGTGGCGGCCAGTTCGGAAGACAGTAAATTCACTACCGTTCCGGCACAGGCCGTTTGGCAACTCAACCCGGATGCCGCCTATGTGCATTACACCCCGAATGAAACCATCGGCGGTGTTGAATTTCCGTTTATTCCCGAGACAGGTGGGGTGCCGTTAGTTGCGGACCTGTCATCCACAATCCTGTCACGACCTGTAGATGTCTCCCGCTACGGCATCATCTATGCCGGTGCGCAGAAGAATATTGGTCCTGCGGGACTGACCGTGGTGATCGTCCGGAAGGACTTGATGGGCAATCCGCTGGCCAGCACCCCGACAATGTTTGATTATCAGGTGCAGGCCGATAACGGTTCCATGTATAACACTCCGCCGACCTATAGCTGGTACCTGGCGGGTCTGGTGTTCGCCTGGTTAAAACAGCATGGCGGCCTGGCAAAAATGGCCGAAATTAACAAACGCAAGGCGGATAACTTATATACCGCCATTGATGATTCGGATTTTTATGCCAACCCGGTGGATCCCGCCTGTCGCTCGTGGATGAATGTCCCTTTCACGCTTGCCAATCCGGAGCTGGACAGTGTGTTTCTGGAAGAGTCCAGGGAGGAAGGCTTGACCACCCTTAAAGGGCATCGTTCGGTAGGTGGCATGCGCGCCAGTATCTACAATGCCATGCCGGAAGAGGGCGTCAATAATCTCATTGCCTTCATGGCTGAATTTGAAAGACGCCATGGTTAATCTCCGATGCCCCAAGGTTTGACATGATGTACAAGATTCTGACCCTTAATAATATCTCGGTGACTGGTCTGGAGCGACTGCCACGGGAACGTTATGAAATTGCCTCGGAAATACAACATCCCGATGCCGTGCTGCTGCGTTCCTTTAATATGCATGGCATGGAGATCCCGCCCAGCCTCAAGGCAGTCGGGCGCGCCGGTGCGGGGGTCAATAATATTCCGGTCGACAAGATGTCCGAACAGGGTATTGCGGTATTCAATGCTCCCGGTGCCAATGCCAACGCGGTGAAGGAACTGGTGCTGGCCGGGATGTTGATCGGTTGTCGTAATTTGTGTTCCGCCTGGGACTTTGCCCGCAATCTGAATGGTGACGATGCTGCTATCCATAAAGCGGTGGAGGCGGGTAAAAAACAATTTGCCGGTTTTGAATTGCCGGGCCGTACGCTCGGAGTGATTGGTCTGGGTGCCATTGGTCGTTATGTGGCAAACGCTGCACTCGATCTGGGGATGCATGTCATCGGTTACGACCCGGGCATCACCGTAGAAGGAGCGTGGAAACTGTCTTCGGCGGTACAAAAGGCCAGTAACGTTGAGGAGCTCCTGTCCAAGGTCGATTTTGTCACCTTCCATGTGCCGTTGATTGATGCAACCCGGAAAATGATTAATGCCGAGCGGCTGAAGATCATGAAAGACAACGTGGTGATTTTGAACTTTGCGCGTAATGGGGTGATAGATGACGCAGCAGTAAGCGAAGCCATCAAGGCCGGTAAAGTTTATGCCTATGTGTGTGATTTCCCGAGCAACCTGCTTAAAAATCATGAACGGGTTGTCACATTGCCGCATCTTGGGGCCTCGACCCAGGAAGCGGAAGATAACTGTGCCATCATGGTGGCGGAAGAGGTGCGCGATTACCTGGAAAATGGCAATGTGCGTAATTCAGTCAATTTTCCGGACCTGACGATGGAACGTAATGGTGGTTATCGGGTGGCGATCGTCAACAGTAATGTCCCCAACATGGTCGGACAAATTTCCTCTGCCATGGCGGAAGAGGGACTCAATATCATTGATATGATTAATAAATCACAGGGTGAACTGGCCTATAGTTTGATTGATATCAATGACCCTGCTTCTGAAGCGCTAATAAAAAAACTGACCGCGATAGAAGGTGTATTGGCGGTACGACAGCTTTAATTTTGCATGAGTGATGATAGCCTGAACAATTTACGTGAGCAGATCGATGCCCTGGATGAGCAGATCCAGGCCTTGATTACCGAGCGGGCCAAACTTGCCCAGGACGTGGCCAGGACCAAACAGGCCAGCAGCGACGAAGTGTATTATCGCGCTGAACGGGAAGCGGAAGTGTTACGCAAGGTGATGGCGCGTAACAAGGGGCCGCTGAGCGATGAGGAAATGGCACGCCTGTTCCGCGAAATCATGTCCGCCTGTCTGGCGCTGGAACAGGTAATGACCATCGCTTTTCTCGGACCGGAAGGCACGTTCACCCAGGCCGCGGCACTCAAGCATTTCGGGCATTCCGTCAAGACCGCGTCCCTGGCGACGATCAGCGATGTGTTCCGGGAAGTGGAGTCCGGTGCGGCTTCCTATGGCGTTGTGCCCATCGAGAATTCCACCGAAGGTGTGATTAATCATACCCTGGATGAATTCATGACCTCCGCGTTAAAGATTTGTGGTGAGGTGGAACTGCGCATTCATCATCATCTGCTGGGTACTCACACCCGGTTGAGTGAAACCCGTAAGGTCTATTCCCATCAGCAATCCCTGGCGCAGTGTCGCAAGTGGCTGGATAC
>JBECLA010000064.1:0-3928 GCA_040235565.1 Thiohalomonadales bacterium
CGCCTCAGGGAAGGAAACGCGTTTGTCGCAGTCGGGGCCCTGCATCTGACAGGCAAGGAGGGATTACTTGAACAGCTACGCAACCAGGGCTTTCGCGTCAGTCCCGTTTATTGATTACACCTTCTGCGCCTGTCAGGGTTTGTGTGGGCAGGGTCTCATGCCTTGGGATCGAGTTTCCAGCTTATGGTTTCCCCGGCACGGAAGGGAACCAGGGTTTCCTCGGTGAATTTCAGGGTGGCGGGTACGGTCCATGCCTGTTTGCTCAGGCTGATGGTGTCGGTATTGCGAGGCAGGCGATAAAAGTCAGCGCCGAAGAAACTGCTGAAACCTTCGAGTTTATCCAGGGCACCAGCCTGCTCGAAGGCTTCGGCATACAATTCCATGGCCGCATAAGCGGTATACATGCCGGCACAGCCACAGGCGGCTTCCTTGGCACTTTTTGCGTGTGGCGCACTATCGGTTCCCAGAAAAAATTTTGGATTGCCACTGGTAGCGGCCTGGATCAGGGCTTGTCGGTGCAATTCACGTTTCAATACCGGCAGGCAGTAATGGTGGGGACGGATACCCCCCTGAAACATGGCATTACGGTTCATCAACAAATGATGCACCGTAATGGTCGCCGCGATGTTGTCCTGTGTGGCTTGAATAAACTCCACCGCATGTCGGGTGGTGATGTGTTCAAGTACGACGCGCAAAGTCGGAAAGCGTTGTAGCAGCGGCACCAATACCGATTCGATAAATACCGCCTCACGATCAAAAATATCCACCGCCGGGTCGGTGACTTCTCCGTGTAGAAGCAGGGGCAGGCCCAGTTCTTCCATGACTTCAAGCGCAGCATAGGTTTTACTGATCTCGGTAACACCGGAGTCCGCATTGGTGGTTGCCCCTGCCGGGTAATATTTGACGGCATAGACATGAGGATTCTCAACTGCCGCACGAATTTCCGCGGGACGGGTATTGTCTGTGAGGTAAAGCGTCATTAACGGATGAAAGTCGGTGTCAGCCGGTACACTGGCAAGAATGCGTTCGCGATAGGCCAGAGCCTGCGCAACTGTGGTTACAGGTGGTTTCAGGTTCGGCATGATAATGGCACGGGCAAAGCATCGGGCCGTGTGGGGAACGACATTTTGCAGGGCTTCCCCATCACGTACGTGCAAGTGCCAGTCATCAGGGCGGGTAATGGTTAAGCTCGAAACGGACATGGGTAACCTTCAGGGAAATAAGTTCTATTATGCCATGGTTCCGGCGTTAACAAAGTGTTCTCATGTGCCTGCTTGATGCAATCAAGTTCCATCAACGTCTGCGGTAAAGGCTTTGCTATCGATACGTTGCCAGGAATTTTCGTTTCGCAGTACTTCATAACGGGCCCAGGCAGCAAATTCCTCACGACTGGACGTACCCGTGCTGCGCCTTCCGGGGCCGGCCACGATTTTATAAATCACTTTGTCCTTGGTGGGATCGCTGTGAACCGATTCATCAATGATATGCCGAACTTGCCACAATTTACCGAACAGGCCGTTACTATAGAAGTGATCCAATTTGATTTGTCCCGCCTGTAACTGTTGGCTCTGGGAATGTTTGGAGGCCAGGGCATAAAGGTTCACCAGATCATCCACGGTGATATCAATTAACAGATCCATCTGTTTCATCGCATGATCGAGATCTGACTGGGTAAGACTCGATAAGTCGATGGCACCAGCTTCGGCGTGGCTGGCTGGCCTGATTTTCTTGGCCAGGCTGGCCGGATAGCGTCGCCAGGCAAACAAGGCATTGAAGCCGAGCGCCACCGCGAAGATTACGATGACATTAATCAGAATCGGTACCAGTGCATAGCTGAAGCCCAGCTCATGAATTGCCGGTCCGCCGATGACAGCAGCCAGGGCGGTTGCGCCACCCGGCGGGTGAATGCAACTCAGTAGATGCATGAGCCCGATGGCGAGACCAACGGCCAACCCGGCAGCAAGGAAGGGATTATCAATGAGCTTGTAGCACAGCACGCCAATCAAGGCTGAAATAATGTGTCCGCCAAGTAACGCCCACGGTTGGGACAGTTTGCCGTGGGGAACAGCAAACAACAGAACAGCGGAGGCCCCCATGGAAGGGACAATAATGACCGCGGCATTGACGTCTGTTGTATGGTAAGTAATAACGGCGATGAGGAAAATGCCAAGGAATCCGCCTATCGCAGAGACCAGTTTTTCCGTATGACTAACCCGTTCCGGTTCAATCCCAAAAAAGCGTTGTAGTGAAGTCGCTATATTCATTCAAATGTTGCCGTTCCATTATTTGAACTTGGTGATCTCCTTGTGACGAAAGCAATCGATGACATGATCATTCACCATGCCGATGGCTTGCATGTAAGCATAACATATTGTTGGACCGACGAATCGAAAACCACGTTGCTTAAGATCCTTGCTCATCTGGTTCGATTCTCTTGTTGTTGTCGGGATATCTTCCAGAGAACACCATTGATTCTGGATTGGTTGATAGTCTACAAATTGCCAGATGTATTTATCAAAACTGCCAAACGCCTCCTGCACAGCAAGAAAAGCACGGGCGTTGGTTATGGAGGCTTCGACCTTCAAGCGGTTACGTACGATACCGGGATCGGTTAACAACCGATTAATACTGCGTGAATTGAAGCGGGCAACTTTCACAGCATCAAACTGGTGATATGCCTTGCGATACGCATCGCGTTTTCTCAAAATCGTCAACCAGTTGAGACCGGCCTGGGCACCTTCAAGAATCAGGAATTCGAACAGTGATTGGTCAATATGCAGGGGCACCCCCCATTCCTGATCATGATAAGCCACATACAGGGGGTCATCGCCACACCAGCTACAACGCATTCTGGCCGTCTTCATATTAATCTGGCTTGTTTTGTTTTAGTCTATCCAGCGACACGGTGTGAGCGGTAGGCGGTAATTCCGGTTTTTCGAGGGCAAAAATACGATAGCCGTGAATCATACCGGAGATGTCGGAGGAGCCGGCCTTCAGGTCATGAAGGAATACGGCGACAATATGCGTAATCGTGAAGAAGGCAATAAAAGTCGCACCGCTGTCATGGAGGCTGTACAAGTTGACCAGCAAATCGTGATGTCCGGCAGCGATCAGAAAGCCAGTTATGATTTGCAACAACAGGATAAATAAAAGAAGTAAATAGATTGGCGCCCACAGCGGGCTGTGGGCATACCAGTGCGGTAAGGGAGTGCGCCCAAGACTGACATAAAAGCGCAGCATGGCGAGCGCTTTTTTCAAATCTTGTGCCCTGGGTATCAGGTCATGCCAGCTTGCAGCTGACGGGGAGGAACTTACGAGCAGATACAAACGCAACCCCAGTGCAAAGCAGAGTGCATAAGCAAAAATATAGTGATAATCGAGCGCAGCCTGAAAAATGTGAGCGACGTTTTGCATCAACCAGCCGCTAGCAAGCAGGCCGGTTACCGCAATCACCATGATCCAATGGCCAAGCCGCAAAGGGCCTGGCCATATGTATTTACGTTGCAGTGACTGTAAGTTCAAGACCGGTCCTGAATGGTTGCCTGAACCTGTGTCGGGTGAAGTGAAACCGCCTCTCTGCTATCTCAATGCAGTACCTGGTTTGACAATGTATAGGTCCTGAAAAGACATTCCCTCAGCTTTCCTGACAGGAAAAATAAATCAGGTGATCATTATCCAACGCCGTCGACTCCCCGAGGCTGATAAAACCGGAACCGGTGAGCGGGTAATCTTCGCCGTGGATGTACACTTCCTTACCGTTCTGACTTTTGATAAACGTACCGTTGGTGCTGTGATCCGAGACGACAAACTTGCCTTTACGGTAGACAATGCGAGCATGTTTGCGTGATGCGAGATCAGAGGGCACAAGGAGATCGTTGTTGGCACCCCGACCAATCAGCATTCCCTCATCGTCGGATCTGACTTCCTT
>JBECLA010000099.1:0-6874 GCA_040235565.1 Thiohalomonadales bacterium
GGCCCACCAGACATGTGGCCAGTATTCTTCGCTGGGAAGGTATCGTTATCGATCCCATTGGCGCGCTGCTGGCCGTGCTGGTGTTTCAGTTTATTGTCGCGGGTATTGATACCAATGCCTTTGGCAAAACCTTGATTACCTTCACCGGACAGGTTTTGACTGGCCTGACTCTTGGTGCCGCTGCTGGCTATGTGCTTGGAATCACCATACGGCATCAATGGCTACCTGTCTATCTGCACAATCTGGCGACATTAAGTCTGGTCCTGGGTGTGTTTACCCTATCAAACCAGGTTTATCACGAGTCGGGGTTACTCACGGTAACGATAATGGGTATCTGGCTTGCCAATATGAAAGACGTACATACCGAAGATATTCTGAATTTCAAGGAAAGTCTCAGCCTGCTATTTATCTCGGGGCTGTTTATCCTTCTTGCAGCACGCGTCGACCTGCAGCAATTTGTGCTCCTGGGATGGCCGGCCCTGGGTGTCCTAATCGCCATGCAGTTTATCGCCCGGCCATTGAAAATCATGGTCGCAACCTGGAATTCCAATTTACATTGGCAGGAGCGTGCGATCCTTGCATGGATTGCACCACGTGGCATTATTGCCGCTGCCATCTCAGCCCTGTTTGCGATTCAACTCGAACAACAAGGCTATGCCCAGGCTTCATTGCTGGTGCCTCTCACCTTCATGGTGATTGTCGGGACGGTAGCTTTTCAGAGTATCACTGCACGCCCGTTGGCCATGTTACTCAAAGTTGCTGAACCGGAACCCAACGGCTTTTTGATCGTCGGTGCAAACCCGGTCGCACGCACCATTGCAGCGGCCTTAAACAAACATGGTTTCACGACCCTCCTGGCAGACACTCATTGGGGAAATATTCGTGCTGCTCTGATTGAAGGGCGGCAAACATTTTATGGCGATCTGGTATCAGAACAGGCCGACAGAAAACTTGATCTGGTAGGTATAGGCAATCTTCTGAGCCTGTCTCCTCATGAAGAACTCAATTGTCTGGCGGCGATGCGCTATCGCAGCGAATTCGGTGACCGCAATCTTTATACTTTGCAGGTGACTACTGAGGAGGATGAGAAAATACAACGCCGACCGCGTTGCGGACATATTGCTTTTGGTGAGAATGTCAGTTACTCAAAACTGACCGAGATGTTAAGTCATGGCGCAAAAATTCACAGCACCCAGTTGACCGATGAATTCGATTTTGATGATTTTTACAAAAAACAATACGCCCGTGCCGTTATCCTGTTTGCCATTACACCCGGCGGTGATTTGCGTATCTTCACTCCGGCGACTGAAATAAATCCGGCCCCTGGCTGGACGCTCATCAGCTTGATCCTGCCGCAAGAAGACAAAGACAAATCAAAGCTTAGCGTTACCAATAATTCTGATTCATAAGATTTCGGAGTATCCATATCCTTGAATGACCTTCAACGGTGCTGTGTTAAAAACCGGTCTAACTGATTTGCAAATGCTTGCCTGTCAGCGTGACTGAGTGATTTCGGCCCACCCGTTTGGATTCCACTACCTCGCAATTCATCCATGAGATCCCGCATCGCAAGACGCTCCTTGATGTTGTCCCGGGTATAAAATGTTCCGCGCGGATTCAGGGCATAACCACCTTTTTTGATCACCTCGGCGGCAAGTGGAATATCAGCTGTGATAACAAGGTCCTGCTGTTGCAGGTGCTGAACAATATAATTATCTGCCACATCAAAACCTCCATTCACACGGATCGATTTGATATAAGGCGAAGGAGGCAACTGGAGACGTCTATTAGCGACCAGCGTCAATAGAATTTGTACCCGTTCCGCCGCACGAAACAGAATTTCCTTAATCACCTTTGGACAGGCATCGGCATCAACCCAGATTTGCATGAAATTCATCCTTTTGGTTTCAAGTATATCGGCCATCAGCCAGGTCTTTCAGACGCTTCGCTGTTGAGCACCTTTCCTTATGCCAGATTCCACTGCACAGGCGCAAAACGGTGATGCAGTTGGTAAATTCCGTGTGAACTGGTTCGTATTTACAGTATTTAGTACTAACACTTTGGTTATAGCGACCGATACTAATAACAAATCCGGGTACTCAGGTACTACACATGCAATTTTCACTCGTTTTTCAGGCTCTGGTCGAAAACACCAATGACGTCATCATGGTGCTGGACGCGACTCCTCTGTCCGAAGGTGGCCCGAAGATCGACTACGTCAACCCGGCGTTTGAAAAACTGATGGGCTATACCGCAGATGAAGTCATTGGCCAAAACCCGAAGATTCTACAAGGGCCCGGCACCGATGATAAAACCCGTTACAAAATCCGCAAAGCCATGCGTGATGAAACCAGTATACGGACCCAGATTCTCAACTATGACAAGGCGGGTAATGAACTTTGGCTGGATATCAATATGGTGCCACTGTTCGACCAGAACGGTAATCTGGCCTATTATGCCGCGATTGAACGGGACCTGACGGAACACAAAAAACTCCAGGCTCAACTCGAGAGTATGGCAACCATCGACAGCCTCACCGGCATGGCAAACCGGCAGGCCTTTCTGCAACGCGCAAAAAATGAGTTTAATCGTGCCCGTCGCTACGCTCGTCCTTTGACAGTTGTCATGATTGATATCGATCGTTTCAAGACGATCAATGATCGATATGGCCATGCGACTGGTGATGAAGTGTTACGTCAGACAGCCGACATATGCCAACGTAGTCTGCGCGGGACTGATTTTATGGGGCGTGTCGGTGGTGAAGAATTTGTCTTATTGCTTCCGGATACAACACACAGCAGTGCCTATCATGTTGCGGAACGCATGCGAACGCATCTATGCGAAACGCCCATTGTGCTGGAAAATGGTGTTAGTCTGAGTATTACCGCCAGCTTTGGTGTGGCGTCGATGAAGGAACATGATCGCGATTTCAATGCCATGCTCGAACTTGCTGATGAAGCGATGTATCACGCCAAACATGAAGGACGCAACCAGGTTAAATCAGCAGCTTGACCAGGAGCGAATCGCAATCAGTCAATAGCTATAATTTAACCCGTTTCTTTTTTTGCTGCTGGGACTTGAGCTCTTCCTGATGTTTTTTTGTGAGTTCAACAAATCGTGGCGTGAGGCCGGAATCTTCATATATAGGATCGCCAAATTCATCTTCGGCAATTACCTTATCTCCCTGTACATATGGAAAAGCTTCTTCTACTCCATCCAGTGCAACGGTCAAAAGCTCAATAAATATCTGTTCCTGGGTGCGCTCCGGATAAAGTTCATTCAGGGCCAGAATACGCGCAGCAACATCCAGGGGAATATTCACTGACATATTGATTGGTGCCTCGTGCCCATGAGAATTTGATTCCCATTCTTCCAGAAGTTGTTTTATATGCATGGTATTCCCGTCTTTCTAAATGATATTCCGAACACCGAATACAACTAAATTGATCGTAACTCGGTTACAGTAATTTATTGATTCTTATCCGTTTCTACAGCAAACATGCCATCCTCAATGATATGCTTATAGGCCAGAGTACGTAAATTCTCGGCTAATTTTTCATACTGGCGCGCATAACACTCTTCTGCCGGTATCATCTGACCACTGTGCTCCGAAGTCTTGAGTTGCCGTGCAACCGTAGCCTCATGCTCACAACGTTCAATCTGTTCCTCCAGCCATGATAAAAACTCGGCTCTGTCCAGAAACTTACTCACGGCCTATGACCTCCTGATTTCATTATTAATATATAAAATGCACCACAAAAGACTAACATCCACTCGTTGGTTTGTGATAACCCGTTACAATCCAGCTCCCGGCATTATCATCCCAGTACGCTTTTATGGTGTATAAACAGTCAGGTAACACAGGTTCAGCATTAAACATGGGAAAAACCGATCGTTTCATGCTAGCTTGTTCTAATTGTTGTTCTGGCTCGATCAGGGCACCACTTGAAACAGAGTAAACCGGTTTCTCGGAAGAACTCATAACCCATTGGAAATCACGCATATCATCCCCCATGTCGAATGCCACATGGGGCTGACCGTATTCTGGTATGACTTGTTGAATGCCTTCGCCCACAAACGCCTCCAGACCGGCATGCCTTGTGGTACAACCAGTGATGGGCAGTGCCATCAGCAGAAAAAGCCATGGTCTCACTGACAAAACCTCAACCAGATAACGATATCATTCAATGGTTTATCCTGTCAGAACAAAAATTCACCAAAACCATCCTTTAATATAAAAAATAATTGATCTTCACCAGCATTTATATGCATCTTAATATATAGAATAAACGCTACAAATTCTGTGGCAAGGTGATTCGTTGTTGTGGTTATAGCCATAATAGCATCAGATGCAGGAGTGGCAATGACGAAAGCAGTTGCATTGTTCATCACAGGGCTCGGTGTTCTGGCGGGTTGTGCCACCGGCGTGTCTGAACCCGTACCGGTTCAATTAACCCTGGCTTCAGGTGATTCAACAGACACCCCTCTCTTCCTGGCAGAGCAGGCATACCAGGACGAAAATCGCCTTTTGATCACCTTTGCACGAAACGGTGAGACCTTCCACGTTACTACCAGATTACCGCCATTACCCGCTGATTCCGCCACTGCTGCTCAAATCGATCGCCGCACAATTCTGCCCGTCGCTCTACTGGACAACGAAACACCACACTCCGGTTGGCAAATTTCAGCCGGGACACAAGTTATTCCCACTGCAGGTGTCGCCGCCTGGCTGCAATTCCGGGATCAATTATGTGCCAGTATAACACCCCGCAAACCCGGGGAAGGTGCAGTGGTGGACTTCCTCAAGCAGGAGGAGTTATTTTTTTATTATGATGCTGAGGGACTGCTGCGATCCGTACCGGTACACGAAAAGCCGGCCAAACTGAAAATCGCCACTACTTACAGATTCAGTGAATTATTACGTCACGCAAGGCCATTGCTCACTGAATATATCCTCACTGCCAACGGTGGTACCGCAAATGCACTTCTGTTCAGTACCGGGGATGGCACAGACTACGGTTACCCCTTCGTTTATGCCAACCAGCGTACGGGAAGGATTGTTTTTCTGCGGCGGCTACCTTCCGATTTACCCCCTGAGGTCAGACAGCTTACCAGTGATGCCAGGGCCCAAATGCTGGTGCATGCGACCTTCAGCCAAATTGGCGGCACCTTGATGCAACCCTTTGGGTCGGTTGCGCGCCTGTTTAGTCTGGTAACCTACAAAACCAAGGATACCCTCAGTTACAAACCTCTGGTGTTATTGCAGAAAACACCAGTGCCCCCCCTTGCCAACCAACCACCGATGGATCCGCAACAGTGGGAACATGAGCTCGATATCCTGACTGCCAGCCCGCAGACCCAGGGCAATATTCATTACCTCGTGGATGGTAAAACATTTTTTGCACGCTTGATCGACAGCATTCAATCAGCCCAGGAATCCATCGATATCCGCCTTTATATCTTCGATAACGACGATTATGCACTCAAGATTGCGGATCTGCTTAAACGTCGATCCCGGGAGGTCAGCGTGCGAGTCCTGGTCGATGGCCTCGGTACGCTTGCTGCGGCTGGCGCCACTTCAGCCTCATCACCGAAGACCTATCGGCCACCCGCCTCGATCATCAACTACCTGCAAGATAATTCAGAGGTTGAGGTACGGGTCCTGCAGAATCCCTGGCTGGCCGGTGATCACACCAAGACCATTGTCATCGATCGACGAATCGCCTTCCTTGGTGGAATGAACATCGGTCGAGAATACCGATATGACTGGCATGATCTGATGGTGGAACTGCACGGCCCGGTAGTGGATGTGATACACAATGAATTTGAACGCAGTTGGTTACGTGAAAGTTTTTTTGGCGACTTTCGCGCCGGCATGTACCGTCCCGGGCCACCAACTAATCCACCACGAAACACTGAAATCCCAATGCGGATACTCAAAACCATGCCGGGGGACTCGCAAATACTGCGCAGCCAACTCGCCGCTATCAACCGTGCCCGGCAGCGAATATATATCGAAAACGTCTACTTCACTTCCGATGCCATATTATATGAACTTGCCAAGGCACGGCGCCGGGGAGTTGATGTGCGCGTCATTATTCCCTACAAAGGCGACAGTGGCATCATTAATCGCAGTAATATCCTTGCCGCCAATGCCATGCTTGCCAACGGCATTCGGGTATATATTTACCCCGGTACCTCGCACGTAAAAGGCGCACTCTATGATGGTTGGCTCTGCCTTGGCTCGGCCAACTTTGATGATCTTAGCCTGCGTGTTAACAAGGAGCTCAATATCGCTACCAACGATCCTGCAGCCGTCGATGGTTTCCTTACTCAGGTGCTACTGCCCGATCTTGAAAACTCAGTGGAACTGAAAGAACCGATCCCTAAAAAGTGGTCTGATTACCTGATGGAGTTGATGGCGGACCATCTGTAATGTCCTGTGAGACACAAACTTATTCCGGCCACCCGGTTTAAAACTGATAACGCAATGCCAACGCGACAACACTCACATCATAGGAAGGACTCTCGACGCCAAGGCTGAGCACATTGGGAATAGTGTCCGGTGTCACCCCGTCGAGTGCCCAGTTACTTGAATCATAACTCTCATACCAGTAAGCCAGATACAAGGACATGGCCTCTTTTATCTTGTAGTTGGCATAAAGCTTGAGACTATCCAGATTCGTCACATTGTCAGGAAATACCGAAGGGCTGGCAGTGGTGACAGTAACCTCACCCACCGAACGTGACATGGTAAAATCAGCGCCAATATCAAGCTGTTCGGTAAGCCCCTGGGTAAACCCGATGCCAGCAGAAGTAATGGTGTCATTGTTATTCGCAGACCAGTCAGGAGTAGAAAATGTCTGGCTACCCG
>JBECLA010000095.1:0-4211 GCA_040235565.1 Thiohalomonadales bacterium
AAAGGTGGCAGCTCATACCAGCTACACCCCGGCGCCCGAGTTCACCGCTACCGTTGCTCCCTTCCGGGCCTGGCGGGGTTTACGGTTAGTCGTCGCGAGGGAACCGGTACAAGCCGCCATTAACCGAAAATCGGTGTCACAAGCCCCACAGGGCTGTTCCGGGGGCACCGTGTAACCGCCTATGGGTTACACCTCTGGTGCAGGAGGCGAGATTCCCCTCAGTCACAACTTAATCATGTGATTTCAGCCAGTTATCGCCGAAGCATCACGACCTTGGAAGGGCGAGAGTATACCAGACTCGCCCCCGCACGACACCGCCCTGCCCCGTTTCATTTTACCGAATGTATCTGCTAGCCAGATAAGGCATCAGAAAAGCGCAATGCTATCAACGACGTGAATCGATGAGACTTGCATCACAGTTCAGCATACTGGTGTCAACCCGTATTAGCACGCTGCGTTTGAACTAACAAAGACACGAAGTTTTTGTTAGGTAACACAGGAGTCTCAGTCATGAAAATCAAAACACTACTTGCGACCTGTTTGACAGGAGGTGTGCTGGTAACCACCACCGCCTACGCGGATCACAACAGCGTATGGGGCGAAGGTTGGGCCAACATGCCAAATGACATTCATAACACCCGCATCGAAACGCTGGATGTGGAAGACGGCAATACCATTTTCACTGATTTCGTACGGGAAGGCGGTGGCGCCGATTCTGTAAATGATGCGGTGCTTGATCCCGACGTTGAATTGCCCGGCAACAGAGCCGACACCCAGACAACTACCGGGGCATCAACAGCAGCCAGTATGAGCCGTAGCGCCGCGCGAAGTTCAATGCGTTCCTCAGCGGGAACAATGTCCCGCGGCGGTCGGCGCTAATGATTATGTAGCCAGCCAGCATAAACCTCTGGCTGGTTACTTTTTTATAACAGTAGTTACTGATAAATGCTGGAACTGAATTTTTTATCACAATTTTTTTACTCCAACACAGGAATGATCTCTATGAAATTGAAGTCTCTGTTAGCCATTTTCCTCGCCTCGAGTGTATTTGCCTCTTCTGCTGCGCTGGCGGATCACAACAGCCCGATGGGTGCTGGTACAGCAAACATGCCGAACGACATCCACAACACCCGAATTGAGGATGACAACGAAACCTTTCTGGAACTGGTACAAGGCGGAGGTGGCGCAGATTCTGTAAACCGTTATGCCGATGACACCACAACAACCATGGGTGGTTCCCGCAGTCGTATGACAACCAGCATGGGTGGATCTCGCAGCACCACTGTAAGCCGTGGTGGCCGTCGTTAAGACACAATGAGTAAGCAGAGGAAACCGAAATGTCCATTATCAAAATCTTGACTGCAATGACAGCGGCCTTTGTATTACTCAGTCATCCTGCAATCAGTCTGGCGGGCCAGAACGGCCGCCAGACTGATTCAGTGGTGGCGAGTACTGTCGAAGAACTAACCGCAACTGAAGCTGACAACCTGATCTTCATGCGTGAAGAGGAAAAACTGGCGCGGGACGTTTATCTCACCATGTATGACGCCTGGGGTCTGAATATTTTCAGCAATATCGCTGCATCCGAGCAAACCCATACCGATGCCGTGGCGGAAATGCTGGACAAATACAGCCTGGCGGATCCGGTTGTCGATGACCGCATTGGTATCTTTATCAATCAGGAACTGACCAATCTCTATGAGACCCTGCTGGTACGTGGGTATCAGTCCTCCCTCGAAGCCCTGTATGTCGGCGCGTTAATCGAGGAAGTAGACATGGTCGATCTGAAACGAGCCATCGAAGAAACTGATAACGAGGACATCCAACAACTGTATGAAAACCTGCTGAGTGGTTCCCGTAACCATCTGCGCGCCTATGTTGGCCTGATTGAAGACCAGGGTATTGTTTATGAAGCCCAGTTCCTGCCCCAGGAAGAAGTCGATGCCATCGTCGATTCACCGATAGAACGAGGTTCCAAATCCGGCCGTTAGTGACTGTCTTTATGAATCAAACGCATATTGAAGAGGTAACGGATATGTTACAGAAACATGCAAACCCGCTCCCGTCTGTTGATGGTAATGTCGATAATGTTGTCAAACAGGGCCTGGTTAGTCTGTTCGATAATCTCCTGACACAAGGAAAATTATCCGCACTGGAAGCGCTGTATGTGGGTGCCGCGATAGAAGAAGTCGATATGCTTGACCTGCAACAGGCTATTGAAAAGACTGGCAATGACCATGTCCGTCACATGTATGAAAACCTGCTAAGCGGTTCTCGCAATCACTTGCGCACTTACATCAGGCAAATTGAGGAACAGGGCAATGCTTATGAGGCGTTATTTCTCAGCCAGGATGAAATTGACATGGTAATGCATCGAAATTCATCCAGCCAACGTGCACGAACGCTCTGTTGAGGTGATTCATGTTATCCAGTTTAATCTCATTCTCCGGGCTGCTTCTCTTTGTGGTCAGCATGTGTATCCTGTTCATCTCCACATTGAATCGAATCTGAAGCAGTATTAATTGTTCATTACGCTAACGAAAGGGCGACCACACGGTTTCGCCCTTTATTTTTGGCATCATAAAGCGCATCGTCACTACGGCTAATGGCGCGCGCCAGATCCTCATCATCAGACACTCTTGTGCAACCAATACTCACCGTGATCTGACAATTGGATTGCGCATCAGCAATGTTTGATTCAATATGTGATCTGATTCGTTCGGCAACAGTCTTCGCCTGGGTTAAATCGGTTTCAGGAAACAACATCAAAAATTCTTCACCGCCAAAGCGGCAAACAAGGTCTTCATCCCGCACCAGGTCGCGTAATGCGTCTGCCACAAACTTCAAAACCCGATCACCTGTTGCATGTCCATATCGATCATTAACAGTCTTGAAATGATCCACATCAAGCATGAGCAAACATACGTTTTTACCACGTCTGCGGCAGTGTGCGAGCAATACTGTGGCTTCAAAAGCAAATCCTCGCCGATTCAGTGTTCCTGTCAGTGCGTCAATTGTTGCCAGGCGGCTGACCTCCTTCATTGATTTACGTAATCGTGTCAGCAAATAGGCAAGGATTAATGCGAACACGACAATTAGCCAATAAGGGACAGTACGCAGCACAGCTTTTGTATTCAGACTCGCATTGGCAATTTGATGAACCAGCCAGATTTGTTTATTCATCAGTGGAATGGCGATAAAAAGATATCCTCCATGCGACAGCTGGTTATTGTTCCTCTGCAGAAGATTGTCCGGCAGTTTCATCTGCACGCCGGGTTCAAAAGCATCCATGGCAGTAACCAGCTTGCCACTTTCATCGACAATCCGGCTCTCGCCGGGAATATGCAGATCATTCCCTAAAATCGCCTGCAAGGTATCGAGGCCAATATCCAGAGACACAACGCCGTAGAAAGTATCATTCATCCAGACCGGTTCTGAAACTGTTACCATCAAGCCTTTTCCTGCGGCATCCTCATATACATCACTGATCACCATGGCTCTGGCCGGATTTTGCTGTGGTACCGCGCTGAGCCAGAATTCCTTGTTGTACAGGTCAAAGCTGAATTGAAAGCCATCCACACCCACTGATGGCGATACAAAAATAAAGCCGTTCGCCGAAGTGTAGTACACCCACTTGAGCTCCGGTAAGTTCATGATTGCAGTATGAAAGCTTGAATCCAGCGTTAATGCTGTAGAAACTTCAATCTGGGTTGCGATATCAACATTATCAAAACGGCCGCTACCGGTAAGCGTCGCATTACGCACAGAAGTATTGGATACGGTGGATGGTTCCAGACCATAGACTGCGTATTTAGGGTAATAGGTAATCTCCGCGAGCTCAGGATGACGATAATTATTTTGCTTTGCCAGTTTCAGATTCTGGGCCATGGATTCTGTCATGGCCGAAACGATAACCTTCGCGGAGACGATTTTCTCGCGTAGCAGATGGGAGCGTAACTGTACTCCGTCTACGACTTCTTTCTGCAACAAGATCCGTTCACGGAGGAAGAAGCCAAGAAAAGCAAGAATTGAAATAATCAATCCGGCGATCAAGATCCGCTTTGTCATGCTCACATATCCATGACTGATTTTTTACTCCATTTTTCATACTGCAAACGCACATCGAAGACGAAATATTTTCTATACTTCATATTCATAAAAGTCATAGAAAAATCATTACTATGTGCTTTGATCACTATTATCGGTAACAT
>JBECLA010000102.1:0-9777 GCA_040235565.1 Thiohalomonadales bacterium
CACAGTATCCGGCAATGGTTTCGACATCCGCACCTTGAAAGCCGCGCCCGGCAAAATACGCCCGCGTCTGATCAGGCAGACGCTGCACCAGACGCAGGGACATGTCGTCATTCCGCCACTCCCAGAACGGCAGGCGCGCCATCTCGTCCGTCCCGGTGATGACTTCCGCCTGCAGCGGGGGTAGCCATACTAGCCCGCACAAAATCAGGTTGACTGTAAATCTCATGAAAGCCCTCTGGAGATAAAACTGATACCCAATAATAGTACAAGTAAGTGCCGCGCTGCACCGATAGCGTCACTCCCATCGGTCATACCGGCCCGACCACCTTTAGATTTATCATTCCGGCCCAACTGACTGGACTAAACTGTCATTCCGGCCTGACCGCCAGGGACGATGTACATGGATGTACAAGTGTCACGGGAGGGCAGGAAGCCCGAAGTGACTGGCGGAAATACTGAAAATGCACGACTACAGGGATGTAGGAGGTAGAGCGACTCAGGAGACAAAGCCGAGAGGAGCAATCTTCAGTGAATGCCGGAATCCAGGTTGGATATTCCGGTCCGCGGAACTGGTTAGAGTATTTCAGGTAAATGAACCATAATCAGTAACAACGAACCGCAGCACTTGAACCCTCTCCATAAGGCACTGGGACAATTGTTATGAATGACCATGCTGGTTTATTTAAGACTCTTATTTTTCTCCTTGGTGTCCTGGGCATCACCTCCTGTACCGGGAAGACGCCACAGACTTTTGTCACCATCGCCGATGCCAGAACCCATCCCGCCAAGATCATTGATGTTGGCGAACCGGGCGACTCGGTAGGTGACATCCTCTCCTTTGATCAACCGTTACTGAATACTCAAAACAAGCACATCGGCAACAACAGCGGGATTTGTATACGTACCCGCGTCGGTCACAGTTTCCAATGCCAATGGACGCTGACCCTTGAAAATGGCAGCATCCAGGTTGCGGGGCGGGAATTTGATCAGGGCACGTCACAGATTGCGATTGTGGGCGGCACAGGTAGCTACACAAGAATTAGCGGAGAAATGGAATCTATCAATAACGGTGATGGGACCTTCACCCAAACTTTACGCTACTGGATGAAATAAAGAGGCCGGAATAAATAAAACCAATTACTCCGACCCTTTCTATTTATTAGGGTAACCGGCGAAAAGTTATAGCGCTTACTGCTTCACGGACACCACCAGGTCCACCCGGCAGATAACGGCACGTCCCGCGGCGGTTTCATTCGTCGCAATGGGGTAAGCCTCGCCGTAGCCGATATACTTGATTGAATTGCCGCCCCTGTCTGGTTTTACTGAAATAATTCAACCACTATCGGAAAATATGCTCTTTGACCCATCTTTTTTAATATACCCCATGAAATACATTTATCTTTTTTCTTTTGATCTGAATCACTTAGCCTATAATATATTTGCTTAAATTAAGTCAGGCATGATGCTATAAATAAATGTATTAAAAAATTATCTCGAACTCGAAAAGGAGTGAATCATGCGTCGACTTTATTTTCTCATGCCGGATATCAATGTGACACATGAGCTTGTAAAGGAATTATTACTTTCCCACGTGGAAGAACGTTACATTCATGTGATCGCCAAAGAAGGTACGCCGATGGAAGATCTCCCGGAAGCCTCATTACTACAAAAGAGTGACTTTGTCCCCGCTATTGAGAAGGGACTTACCATCGGTGCCATCACCGGTGTTGTATGTGGCCTGGTGGCCATGACTTTCCCGCCGGCAGGACTGGTCATTGGTGGTGGCGCGGTGTTCGCCATTGGTGCAGCCGGTGCCGGGGTGGGCGGCTTGATGTCCAGTATGGTCGGCATAGGGCTTCCCAGCTCACGTCTGGAGAAATTTGAAGAGGCGATTAATCAGGGAGAGTTTCTGGTACTTATCGACGTGCCCCGCACCCGTGTCGATGAAATTGAGGATATCGTCATGAAACACCACCCTGAGGCTGATATCGAGGGAACAGAACCAATGATGCCCCCCTTCCCTTGAAATGCCTCTCGAACCAGGACATTCAGGGGAGAATTCTTTCTCTCTCAGGAATTGGTACAAATACCTTGTGCTTGCCCTGTTCTCTGGATGGGCGCTGTTCATGACACAAACCATTGTTGCCGCGGGGGGAACGGAAAAGATCGAACAGCACCGGCTTCGCCTTTATGTGGTTTTCAATAACCTGCCCTACAAGCAAGGGCTGGAAACCAACTGGGGCTTTGCTTGCCTGGTCGAAGGATTAGAGAAGACCATCCTGTTTGATACCGGTGGCAATGGTGAGATTTTGCTCGCCAACATGCAACGTCTCGGCCTGGACGTTAATCAAATCGATGCCATTGTGCTTTCGCATATCCACGGCGATCACACCGGTGGACTGGATGCCGTACTGACACATAATTCTGATGTGACTGTGTTTCTGCCTGCCTCATTTCCGACATCGTTCCGACAAGAAGTCAACCGTTACGGGGCACAAATCGAAACCGTAAGCGGGCCGCGGCAGCTCCTTGCTGGTGTTTATTCGACCGGAGAAATGAACGGGGGCCTCACCGAACAAGCCCTGATCGTGGACACCCGACAAGGACTGATTGTCATCACCGGCTGTGCCCATCCCAATGTTGCCGATATGGCCGAACAGGCCCAAACGTATCGCAACAAGAACATCTATTTGCTGATGGGCGGATTTCACCTGGGTTCTAAAAGTACTAATGAGATCCTATCGATTATCAACCGCCTCAAAGCACTCGGTGTCAGGAAGGTCGCACCAAGCCATTGTACTGGCAACAAGGCGGTCCAACTGTTCCGCAAAACATGGGCGGATGATTTCATCGAGGGCGGCCTGGGCACCATCATTGAAGTACCACGCTGAGTAGTTCAGTGTGGACAATTTGTTGATAGTTCGAAGAGATGTAAGCTGACTCAGACAACAATCAATTGTGAGGATATATCATGGCAGTAAAACGCAGATATACCATGGGGGCCGGTGGTTTTTGTATCTGTCCGAAGTGTGGGGAAAAGATCCCACATCGAAGTGGCATCCCCTGCCAGGAAGAACGTTGTCCCGGTTGCGGTGCCAAGATGTTACGCGAGGGCTCTTATCACCATCAGTTATTCTTGCAAAAACATGAGAAGCAACAATAGAGAAACACCACATTACCCACAATGAGTCTTCCTGAAAAACATATACAAACTCTGTATCGCAACAAGTATCACGCATCTTCCATGTCGAGGGAACAGTAGCGATGGGTATCGGCGATCTGGAAGCCGTCTGGGAAGTCGTCACACCACTGCGTTTCGACTGGATTCAGGTGGAAGTTTCCGCTGTCTGCAACGCTTCTTGTGCTTATTGTCTGCTCACTTGCTATAAAAGTCAGTGGGGTGGCGATCTCATGGACAGGCAAACCTTTGAAGCGTTAAAACCCAGCTTTGCGATGACCGACCTGGTCTTCCTGCAAGGCTGGGGAGAACCGCTATTACATCCGCAATTTTGGGATATGGTGCGGGAAGTGAAATCCGCCGGCGCCAAAGTCGGCTTTACCACCAACGGCATGCCGCTCACCGACAAACACCTCCACCACCTGTTTACGGAACAGGTTGATATTATGGGCATTAGCCTGGCTGGCGCTACCGCTGCAACCCACGAAAAATTTCGTCAGGGGTGTGACTTTGCGCGTATTGATGAGGCATTAAGCAAACTCAAACAATTAAAGCTCGAGAGTCAAGTGGTCGGCCCGGGTATTCACCTGGCATTTATGTTATTGAAATCAAATTGGCGGGAACTGGAGCAGCTACCTGAACTGGCCAGTGAATGGGGTATCAACCAGGTTGTTGTCAACAACCTGAGCTTTGTGAGTAACGCGGCGATGCAGGAAGAATCATTGCTGCTGCACCCGGCATTGTGGCCCGAGGTCAACGCTGCCCTGGAAAGCACGAAACAAACGGCAGCAGAACAAGGCATCATGCTTCATTATTATCAACCTCACATGGAAGAGCGCTGCGCGATTTGTACAGAGAACGTGCTAAAAGCCTGCTTCATCTCTTATCGCGGCGACGTCTCACCGTGTGTGATGACCAATATCAGTCTGAAACCCGGAGAGACCGCGGAGTATTGGTTTCAGAACAAGACCTATCAAGCCGAGAACTATCTGTTCGGTAATATCAATGAGCGCTCTTTACCAAAAATCTGGCAAGATAAGAAGGCGCGCGAGTTTCGGGCGGCGTTTGAACAGCGACTGGCCATGGAACATCCAGGGACACATCAATTACCTGCGCCTTGTCGTCGGTGTTACAAGCTGATGGAACAATGAACGACCATCTGCACGGATGTGCCGCACTATTAGGACTGAATTGACGTAAACTAAAATGCCCTCGCGCCCAAAATTTACAGTTGGTGCTGCGCGTTCGGGGTAAGGTTCCTTAGTTGTGGGCTAAATGAAGAAGCAGGACAGAGGGGTGCAATATGACGTCAATACTTGAAAAAGGTGGCGGAACATTCGAGGGCATCAAGCTTCTACTGTGCGAAAATCCATTACCGCCTATCGATGAGGCGGTTGCCGCTGCGCAGGCAGAAGTACCGCGGAGCAATTACTACACGGAGCCTTTCTCGGAGCCGTTACGCCGCTTCATCGCCGATGGCATCGGTATCCCCCAGCGGCTGGTCCACATCAACGCGGGTTCGGAACTCATACTGCGGCAGCTTTTTAACCGACTAGGCCAACGCGTGCATTTGCTCACTCCGACCTATCCTCTGTTTCCCGAGATCGCCGAGCAGTATACCGAGACCCGGTTGCAGCCGGAAAACGACTTCGCCTTCGACTTGGCGGATCTGGAAATCCCGGCTGGCACAACCCTCGCCGTCATCGTCAATCCCAACAATCCCAACGGCGGCACCTTCGACATGGCGCCGCTACCAAGCCTGCTCGAAAGATATCCGGATACGCGAATTCTGGTGGATGAGGCCTTCATCGGGCTCGCTGGTCAATCGGTTGCCCATTTAGTGCCAAAATACCCAAACCTGCTCGTCACCCGCACCCTGTCCAAGGCCCACAGCCTGGCAGGTTTCCGTGTGGGCTATGCCATCCTTCCTGAAACTTTGGCCGATGACCTTAACACCTGTAACGATGCTTATCCGCTGGCGCGGCCCAGCCAGGCCGCAGCATTGGCCACCTTGCAGCACGAAGATAAAATCCGCGAACGGGCAACCAAACTACGTGCCTGGACCGAAGCATTGGCCACTGAACTCCGCACACTCGGGGTACGGACCTTCCCAACCCAGACCTACTTCTTCCTCGCCGACTTCACGCCTCACGATGCCACCGACTTGGCTGACAGGCTTCGTGAACGCGGCATCTTCATCAAACCATTGAACGACCCCGGCCTCGGCTCCGGTTTCATGCGGGTTACCACCGCATTACCGGAGGACAATGCCCGCGTCATTCAGGCCGTGAGAGAGCTGCTCTAACCATGCCAAGAACAATGCCTTTCGAGATCCACCATCGCCGCTATGATGACTGGTTCATACAACATGCAGCAGCCTACCAGTCGGAGTTGCTGGCCGTCCGCGCCTTGCTCCCCTGGCGTGGCCTGGGCCTGGCCATTGGCGTTGGCACCGGGCGCTTCGCTGCTCCATTGGGCGTGCAAGTGGGTATCGATCCAGCACGCGCGGTGTTGGCTTATGCAACAAAAAGAGGGGTCTCGGTAGTATCAGGGACCGCCGAAGCACTGCCCTTTTCAGATAGCAGCTTCGACTATGCCCTGAGTGTCACTACTATCTGTTTTGTGGATGATGCAACCACTATGCTTACAGAGGCATATCGTATCCTGAAACCGGGTGGTGAGTTGGTGATCGGTTTTATCGATCGCACCAGCGAACTCGGTCAATATTATCTGGCGCATCAGGCCGAGAACGTATTTTACCGTGAGGCGACATTCTTCTCCGCCAACGAGGTGGAACGACTACTACGTGACGTAGGCTTCACCGAGCTAGCCTGGGTGCAGACACTGACGAAGAGACTGGATGAGACTATCGAGATAGAGCCTCTCCGCACCGGATATGGTCAGGGCGCTTTTGTTGTTGTCGATGCGAAACGGCCTCAAGCGGCTGATTGATAATATAGCAATGCTAACTTTTGATATTTCGTTCAAGCCATTACAACCAATTGCGCAGTTTAACCACGGGATTGAATCAAACAGACCATTTATATATTAAAGAATGAACCCATGCGGATATTCATCCACATATCACGCAAAAGCAAACGAAATAGCCACGATGTCAAAATGAAAGAAGAGTAATCATGCCTGTTCAGAGAAGAAAGCGTTTGCGGATTTTTGGCCCCATGGCTACCACCGGGGGCCTTAGCACCACCCTATGCCTCCCTATGGTCCACCAGCCGGCTGGGGCTGGGGAAGGCCCACCCTTGAAGAAGAGAAGGAATATCTCGATGAATACATCGAGATGCTGAAGGAAGAACTTACGGCTGCCGAGGAATACCGGAAGGAACTGGAAGAAAGCGACTAACTAGCATTCCCAGAGTGATTACTCCGGAATCAACGCAGCAAGCAGAGCGTAAACGAACACACTGATAATCGCACCCAATGTAAACAGCTGCGTTTTGTGATACCTCCTGGCCATCGGCAGTAGTTCATGCACGGCAATGAATACCATGGCCCCAGCGGCGAACGCCATGAACAGCGGATTGAGGGTGGGATCGAAGTGCACCGCCACAAGTCCGATTACCGCGCCCAAAGGTTCGGCAAGCCCGGACAGGAATGCGGCCTTGTACAAGAACCGTTTGCGCTTGACCATGACGATCGGAACCGCCATGGCAAATTCCTCGGGAATGTTGTGCAGCGCGATCGCCAAAGCTACCAGTATTCCCAGCGACGGAGATGATATGTAGGAGTTGGCCATGGCGAATCCTTCGGGTACATCATGCAGGATCAGACCAAATGCCACCAAATAGGCAGTCCTCAGCAAAGCTCGAGGAAAAACACCCTGCTCTTTCACCAAGTGAGTGTGTGGGATCACCCAATGCAACAGAGCAACGATCACCATACCCAGTACAAAAGCCAAAGAGGCTGTACCCATACTTGCTTTGCCCATCGCCTCTGGCATAAGCTCGAGGAAGGATATCAACAGCATGATGCCTACAGAAAATCCGATTCCGACAGCAATTGCCTGCTCGTTCTTGCCGATGTAGAGCGCGAGTGCCACACCTAGCAGCGTGGTAAACCCGGAAAGGAATGCCAGCAAAAGGACAACGGGATAAGCAATATCAGTAAGTTCTGCGGCCATGCTCAAGTCGGGGACCGTACCAACCACCTGGGATCTAGACTATCCATGCCTGTCCCTATTTAAACTCATTCACACCCCTTCCTGCTTGGTGGGTGGACTGTGTTCCACATCGAAGCCATCGGTCAAAGAATCGAGCGCGGAAAGAACTCGGCTCACGAGTGTGGATTCACCACCTACCATCCCCTCTTCCTCGGCAACGGCAAGTTCACTGGCATCGTATGCCCAACGACGCAATATCTCGATCTTCTGTTCCCGTGTCAATCCAGGATGATCACGCAGTGCTTCAGGGCTGGTAAAGACGGAGCCCGGATCAAGTCGCGCCTTCTCAAAATCGATTTCTTCTTTATTCGACATCCTTGACTCCCCCTTCATATTTGAAATAATCTTGCTTTTTACTTGCCACTGTCCCATTCGCACTCATTGTCTCGCCAATATGAGAGCAGAGGTGTTCAGCTTTATCTTTCTGCATCCGCGCTCATGCCAATTCCATCAATCGATACACCACAGTCAGGACAACAGCCACTGTGAATACGATTGGCGCGAACATAGAAACCATAGCGATTGATGAGCAATGCATCGCAGTTGTAGCAATAGGTATTCTCACCTTTCTCGCCGGGTACATTGCCCTCATAGACATAACGCAATCCAGCAGCCCGGCCAATGTCACCAGCCCGGCGCAGGGTTTCCATGGGCGTGATAGGCCGGTCGAGCATCTTGTGTGCGGGATAGAACTGAGAGACGTGCCAGGGGACTTCGATCCCCACTGAGCGCACAAACTCGGCAATGCTTTTGAGTTCATCATCGGAGTCATTGACCCCGGGGATGACGAGGGTCGTCACCTCCAGCCACACGCCCAGCTCATGGTAGAGACGAATCGCCTCGAGGATGGGTTGCATGCGCACCCGGCTGATGCGTCGATAACTTTCTTCATTAAAGAACTTGAGATCGACGTTGGCTGCATCAAGCACTGTGGCCAGCTCACGCAATGGCGCCTCACTAATATAGCCGCTGGTAACAAAGACATTCTTCAGCCCTTGTTCCCGGGCCAACACCGCCGTATCGTGGGCCAGTTCGTAAAAAATAGTCGGTTCTGTGTAGGTATAGGCGATGGATGTCGCGCCTGCTGTGAGGGCCGCATTGACAATGGCCTCGGGTGTCACCCGCTCGCCCGGGATGGCCTGTTCCATTTCCACGAGTCGCGGGCAGATGGGCTCCTGCGTTTCGACTTTACCACTTGCTGCAATCCGCTTCGGCAGGTGCTCCTTCGGCCACTGGGAGATCTCCCAATTCTGGCAGAAGGCACAACGCAAATTACATCCCACTGTCGCAATCGAATAGGCACTGGAACCAGGATAAAAATGGTACAAAGGCTTTTTTTCAATAGGTTCCACACTCCGCGACACGACCCTGTCGTAAACCAAGGTGTAGAGCACGCCATCCTTATTGTAACGGACACCACATGCGCCGCGTCCGCCCTCCGTAATACGACAGTCGTGGGGACATAGGGTGCAAAGTACCCGCCCACCGGACAGCGTCTCGTAAAAGCGCGCCTCATGCAGCTTATCCATGTTGTGATCAGCTGTAGAATTTAAGAATTTATCCATGTGTTGCCAACTCGATATCCAGGATGCTTCGCATAGTGTAGAAAATAAATAAAACAGACGCCCATTCTTAAATTCAGGTTTTAATTCACAATTGCAAAGACGATCAAATAAGGTCGGAGTAATATAATTTCACGACTAGCCCCGGCAGTGCGCCAACCGCATCTCCTAATCTTACGGCAACTTCTAGCAATCAGACTTTTCGTTTCAACAACTCATAGCTCAACTAAATGATTCGGTAATTCGTTCTTATCCTCTGCCGTAACAGGAAAATGCTGGATCAACACCTCGCCGCATTGCTGTATCGCCGTGATAAAGCCACCTGCCACCTGGCCTTGTTTCACATCATTGACAAACTGATTCACAATTTTGTCCCAGGTACCGGCGGCAACGGCGTCATTGATGCCTTTATCGGCGATGATTTCCACATAGTGTTCCGCGACAGAAACAAACACCAGGATCCCGGTGCGTTGCGACGTATGATGCAGATCCTGGGCGAGAAACTGCACATGCGCCAGTCGCCGGGCACGCTGAACTTTGACATAACGCGGGATCAAGCGCAGTTTCAATGGCGACCATTGAAACAGTATGGCCAGCACAATAAACACAATGAATTGCGACAGGTAACTGTGCGCGTGCAAGGTATCAAAGGGCAGATAGCCGATTACACCGGGAACCGCCAGGGCGAGCAACGCTGCCCACAGGGTGGGGATATAAAGATAATCATCGCTCTGCCGGGCAATGACCGTGACCAGCTCTCCCGCCGTCTGGCGTTCGACATCTTCGATGGCCTGACGGATACGGGATTTATCATCCGCACTGAGAAATGTCATCACTACCACCCTCCCGAGGCGCCACCG
>JBECLA010000111.1:0-11551 GCA_040235565.1 Thiohalomonadales bacterium
GTATTGATACCGCCATCTCCACCATGTCCGGTGGCACCAGTCATCCACCGACGGAAAGCATGGTGGCCGCCTTCAAGGACACCGAATACGACACCGGACTGGATCTGACCCTGTTGCAGGAAATCGGCTTTTACTTTCGTGAAGTGCGCAAAAAATATCATCAGTTCGAAAGCGAATTCACCGGTCTGGATACCCGCGTGCAGGTCAACCAGGTGCCGGGCGGCATGATTTCCAATCTGTCCAACCAGCTCAAGGAACAGGGTGCCCTGCATCGCATGAACGAAGTGCTGGATGAAATTCCGCGCGTGCGCAAGGAACTCGGTTATCCGCCGCTGGTGACCCCGACGTCACAAATTGTCGGCACCCAGGCAGTGCTGAATGTGCTCACCGACGAGCGATACAAGACCATCACCAATGAAGTGAAGCTCTACATGCAGGGTCGCTACGGCAAGGCACTGGGCGAAGTCAGCCCACAAGTGCGGCATATGGCAATCGGCAATGAAGAAGTAATCGAATGCCGGCCGGCTGATTTAATCCCGAAAGAAATGGATAAACTGCGTCAGGAGATCAACGAGCTGGCCAAGTCGGAAGAAGACATTCTTACCTATGCGATGTTTCCGGATCTGGGTCGTGAATTTCTGGAACAACGCGAGGCCGGGACCTTGATGCCGGAACCGCTGGAACCGGCTGACAGCAATACCAATGGTGGGAAAAAAGCCGCGACCGAGTTCAATGTCAGCATGCACGGTGAAACCTATCACGTCAAAATTACCGGTAAAGGTTACACCACCCACGATAAACGTCCGTACTACATCACGATTGATGGCGTGCCCGAAGAAATCCTGCTCGAACCACTGGAAGAGATCAGTCTGGGTGAAGGTGAAGAAGTGAAAGGTCGCGTCGCTATCTCCGGCAGTGGTCGTCCGCGCGCGACCGAACCGGGTCATGTCACTACCTCCATGCCAGGGAATATCGTCGATGTGCTGGTGAGTGTCGGTGATAAAGTCAGTGCCGGCGATCCGCTGTTGATCACCGAAGCGATGAAAATGGAAACCGAAGTCCAGGCGCCGGTTTCCGGCGTGGTGACGGAGATTCATGTCAAGAAAGGTGAGAGCGTCACCCCGGATGAAACCTTGATTGAAATCGAATAAAGTAATCTTCAATAACAGAATTTCCAGCCACGCTGTACTTTGATATCGTTTTCCATGCAACTCATCCTCGCATCGACATCACCGTTTCGCAAAAGCGTGCTGGAAAAACTCGGCCTGAGCTTTGACTGCCACGCCCCTGAAGTTGACGAAACCCCGCAAGCCGGCGAAACCCCTGCCCAACTGGTTGAACGCCTGTCCATTGCCAAGGCACAGGCCGTCGCCGCGCACTATCAACAGGGTTTGATTATTGGTTCGGATCAGGTTGCGGTAATCGATAATGAAATTCTGGGCAAACCCGGCAATCACGAAAATGCCGTAACGCAACTGGAACGCGCTTCCGGTAAAACGGTAACGTTTTTAACCGGCCTGGCGCTGGTGAATGCAAAAAGCGGTTCGATCCAGGCCGAGGTGGTGCCGTTCAAGGTCGTCTTTCGGCAACTCACCCCCTCGCAGATCGTCAACTACCTGCATGCCGAGCAACCTTATCACTGCGCCGGCAGTTTCAAATCGGAAGGACTGGGGATTGCCTTGTTTGAACGCCTGGAAGGTGACGACCCCAACACGCTGATCGGCTTGCCGTTAATTCGTTTGATCCGCATGTTGGAAAAAGAAGGCCTGACCATTATCTAGGACAGGCTGACCATCACGCGAGAATAGCATTAACGCAGTGTGGTGTTGTTGACGCCCAGCTTGTCTCCCATTACGCGGGCCATCGCCAGGCCGATGCGATCGGCAAACCGTTGCCAGTAATCGGGGCGCGGCGTGAAGTCGATCATTTTTTCCTGTTGAATGATTTCACGTGCCACATAACTGCTGCTGCCCAGGCCATCGACCAGCCCCAACTCGACACTTTCCTCACCGGTCCAGAACAGCCCGGAAAAGATCTTCGGATCATCCACCAGGCGATCACCGCGACCTTGTTTGACGGCATCAATAAACTGTTGATGAATGTTGCCTAACATCTTTTTAAGATGCGCCACATCGGCCGGATTTTCCCTGGAGAAAGGATCCAGCATTCCTTTGTGTTCCCCGGCGGTATACAGACGTCGTTCAATACCCAGTTTATCCATGGCCCCGGTAAAACCAAAGCTGTTCATCAGCACACCAATCGACCCCACCACGCTGGCCTTATCGGCGTAGATCTCATCTGCCGCCGCGGCAACATAGTATCCCCCGGAAGCGGCCATGTCGGTGATCACCGCATAGAGTTTTATCCTGGGATATTTTTCACGCAAGCGGACGATTTCGTCATACACGTAACCCGCCTGTACCGGGCTGCCACCCGGACTATTAATACGCAAAATCACCCCGGCGGTATTTTTATCGTCAAACGCAGCCCGCAGGCCGCCAACGATGTTATCGGCATTGGCCTCGGTGTTATCCGCAATCATGCCTTTGAGTTCCACCACCGCGGTATGTTTCCCGACGGTAATCCCCTTGCCCCCTTCCTCAGGTAAAAACAGCGCAAAGAAAACCAGAAACAAGTAGGACATAAACAGGGCGAGAAAGAAAATGTTCCAGCGTCGTCGCCGGCGTTGTTCATTCAGGGCGGCGAACGCCAGACGAGTCACAATGTCTTCTTGCCATTGCGGCGTATTTCTTTCGGTATCGGAGGAACTGTTTTCAGACATCGAGAATTCCTTAAGCTGCTTTATTCACATTGGCCTTTAACCAGGCCGCCACTTCACCCAGACTGTCGAGACAGGCCAAGGGCTCACAGGCTAGCAGGCGTGCCTTGTCATGTACACCGTAACTGACACCCAGTGACCTGGCGCCGGCATTGCGGGCCATTTGAAGATCAAACTCGGTGTCCCCGACCATCAACGTCGCAGCGGGTTCGACGCCCAGCCAGTCCATGATGTCCAGCAACATTTGCGGATGTGGCTTGGAGTGGGTTTCATCGGCACAGCGGGTATAATGAAAATATCCGCCCAGTGCTGTTTCTTCCAGCACTTTATCCAGACCCTGTCGACCTTTACCGGTCGCCACCGCGAGAAAGTGGCCTTGGGCATGCAATTCATGAATTAATCGCTCTGCGCCTTCAAACAGAGGGGATGGTGTTTCATTGCTGTCGAGGAAATGATGGCGATAATGGGTCACCAGCGCATCATGCTGTTGATCCGTGCCTTGCGGATACAACGTCACCAGCGCCTCGCGCAGACCCAGACCGATAATATTACGCAGGGCCGCGTCACTTCGGTGCGGCAGGCCGGTTTCCTCAATCGCCGCACGCAGGCAGGCCACGATGCGGGCTTCGGAATCCATCAGGGTTCCGTCCCAGTCAAACACGATCAGTCGGGTTGCATTACTCATAGTCTAGGTTCAAGTTGTGTAATACCTGTTGCAATTCTTCATCCAGCGGTGCGATCACTTCGATTGCCGGTTCGCCTTCGGTCAGTTGAAAGCGCAGCGCCCGGGCATGCAGGAACAAGCGTTTCAGACCAACTTCGCGCAATTGGCGATTAAAGTCGTCGTCCCCGTACTTGTCATCTCCGGCAATGGGGTGTTTCTGGCTCGCCGCATGCACCCGCACCTGGTGCGTTCGGCCGGTTTCCAGCTTCACTTCCACCAGACTGGCCGTCTGGCTGACCGCCAGGGGACGAAACACACTCGAGGCCGGTTTACCGGTCGGGTCAACCCGGACCATGCGTTCCCCGGAGCGCAGGACATTTTTCAGTAACGGTGCCGTCACCCGGCGCTGCCCGCCCCGCCACGTTCCCTTCACCAGGGCAAGATAGCGCTTGTCCATGCGGTTGTGACGCAAGAGTTCATGCAGGCGCCGCAACGCGCTGCGCTTCTTGGCAATCAACAAACAACCGGATGTCGCCCGATCCAGACGGTGTACCAGTTCCAGGTACGGCGCCGTGGGCCGCAGGGCCCGCAAACCTTCAATCACGCCGAAGCTGAGGCCACTTCCGCCGTGTACGGCCAGTCCGCTGGGCTTGTTCAGGATCAGCAGACGATCATCTTCATACAGAATGGCCGTTTCAAGCTGTCGCAAAACGTGCTCTGCCGGGCGAACGGGGGCGCTGCGTGGCGCGAGCCTGACCGGCGGGATCCGGACCGTATCACCGGCCTTGAGTCGGTATTCGGGACGGATGCGTCCCTTGTTTACCCTGACCTCACCCCGGCGGACAATGCGATAAATAAGACTGCGGGGCGCGCCTTTCAACCGGCCGAGCAGAAAATTATCCAGCCGTTGACCGGCAAGATCGGCGCTGATCTCGACCATTTCGACCCCAGTTTGTTCATATTTGTCCGCAGACCCGGTCATGGCGGCATTTTATCAGTTTCCGTTCCCCGCTGTCGGAAAAACTCTGCGACATCAAGTGATTGCCGCCCTTGCCAATCATTGATATAGTCCGACAAATTCCGGGTGATCCGGGAAGCTGTAGCGCTGATACTGCTGCAGCCGGAAACGACCGAATTTTTGTCACCTGCCTGAGTCCGGTGACAACATGTGACAGCCGTTCGTAGTGATTTATCGTTTTGAACGGCATTTGGATGAACATCCGCGCTCCCATGGTCTGAACGCTGAGTCAGGCATGGTGGGCAGACCCAACAGCAGGACCGGGCGCAGAACGCTGCGCACACCGTAACGGCAAGGCCCTGCTCGCGATAACCGGTCTGGACGATCCCACCGGTCAGTAATGACTGTGGTCGAGCGCCATAGCGTAAGGTTTTACAATGAAAAGAATGCTGTTTAACGCCACACAGCCGGAAGAGCTGCGTGTCGCCCTTGTCGATGGTCAACGTCTTTACGATCTCGACCTCGAAACCACCCACCGCGAAACCAAGAAAGCCAATATCTACAAGGGTAAAATTACCCGCATCGAGCCCAGCCTGGAAGCCGCCTTTGTCGACTACGGTGCCGAGCGGCATGGTTTTCTGCCCCTCAAGGAAATTTCCCGCAATTACTTCAAATCCGAGGCGGACCTGTCCGGGCGGGTAAATATCAAGGACGTGGTGACCGAAGGCCAGGAACTGGTGGTGCAGGTCGCCAAGGAAGAACGTGGCAACAAGGGTGCCGCCCTGACCACCTTCATCAGCCTGGCGGGCCGCTATTCGGTGCTGATGCCCAACAACCCTCGCGCCGGTGGGGTGTCACGCCGCATTGAGGGCGAGGAACGCACTGAAGCCCGGGACGCCCTGAGCGAGCTCGATATCCCCGGCGACATGGGCCTGATCATTCGCACTGCCGGTGTCGGCAAGAGCGTCGAGGAACTGCAGTGGGATCTGGATTATCTGCTCAATCTGTGGAAATCCATCGAGGATGCCTCGCAGCAGCGCCAGGCACCGTTTCTGATTTACCAGGAAAGCAGCCTGATCACCCGTACCATCCGCGATTATTTCCGGAATGACATCAATGAAATCGTCATTGATGAAAAAGGAGTCTATGAGCAGGCGCGTGAGTTCATGGCCCAGGTCATGCCGCACAACATCGACAAGATCAAGCTGTACCAGGATCCGGTCCCCCTGTTTACCCGTTATCAGATCGAGTCGCAAATCGAATCGGCGTTTCAGCGTGAAGTCCGCCTGCCCTCCGGTGGTTCTCTGGTGATCGACCATACCGAGGCCCTGGTATCGATTGACATCAACTCGGCTCGCGCCACCAAGGGGGGCGATATCGAGGAAACCGCGCTGAATACCAACCTGGAAGCCGCCGACGAAATTGCCCGCCAGCTGCGTTTACGGGATCTCGGCGGTCTGGTGGTGATCGACTTTATCGATATGACCCCGGCGCGTAACCAGCGTGAAGTGGAAAATCGCTTGCGGGAAGCACTGAAAGTGGATCGGGCACGGGTCCAGATCGGGCGCATCTCCCGTTTTGGTCTGTTGGAAATGTCACGCCAACGCTTGCGGCCTTCGTTGGGCGAATCGATCCATCTCCCCTGCCCCCGCTGCAGCGGTCAGGGTACGATTCGGGGCATCGAATCCATCGCCCTGTCGATCCTGCGCGTGATCGAAGAAGAAGCGATGAAGGAAAAAACCGCCCGAGTGATTGCCCAGGTACCGGTCGATGTGGCGACCTTCCTGTTGAACGAGAAGCGCGAGATGCTCTCCGATATCGAAAAACGGCAAAAGGTCAATCTGCTGTTGATCCCGAATACCGCACTGGAGACGCCCCATTATGATGTCGAACGGATCCGCAGCGGTGAAACCACGGAGGAAGCCAAACAATTCAGTTATGAACTGGCGACGCATAAACCGGATGAAATTCTGGAAGCCTTGAGCAGCGCGGCTGCAACCGCCAAAACCCGCGAAGAACCCGCGGTGAAATCCGTCGCCCCGGCGGCGCCCCGCCCGATGGTGGCGCCAGCGCAAAAGCCCGGCTTGTTCGTCCGGCTCTGGCGTGCCTTGTTTGCCAGAGGCGAACCGGTCAAACCCGGGCGTAAAAAAACCACCAGCAAGAAACGCACTGGCCCACAAAAAGGTCGTGGCAAAACCGGGACCCGTCGCGGCGGACAGCAACGCCGTGCCGAAGGCGCACCGGCCAAATCCAGACCCGCGTCGCAAAAGCGCGACGAACAGCAACGCGCAGACAAGAAACCGACGCCGAAACAGGCAGCGGCCAAGTCCGCCAAAGCCGAGGAACAAGCGGAAAAACCAAAATCGGATGAAGCCGGTCAGCAAGCCAAAACGACCAGCGGCAGCCGACGGGGTCGCCGGGGTGGTCGGCGGCGGCGTAAACCACAAACCGAGGGTACTGCTACCGCGCAACAATCCGAAGCGGGTCAGTCCCGTGAGCAACGGTCCCAGGGTGAAGCCGCATCATCCGCTCCGTCTCGGGATGAGACGGCTCAACAACCTGTAAAACCGGTCGAATCGCGTCAACCTGCCGAGGCAGGAACAAAACCTGAAGCAACCGCTCAGCCTTCTCGTCCCACGGAGGCAACCGACAGACCGGCCAGCCGGGAGAAACCGGCAGACAAGTCAGCGCCAGTAGCGACAGCTCAGACCATGTCCGAGTCGCCCAGGCCATCGACATCGGCAACGGCCGGAGAAAATAAAGCGGCAGCCCCGGCGCAACCAAAACTGCAACAGGTATTTACCAAACAGGAATACCTGCAGGACAAAACGCCAACCGCAAAACAGGATGAAGCCAAACCGGCAACCCAATCCGATGCCTCTCCGGTCGAAAAAAAGCCGGAAGCGATAACACCGGTAACGAGTGACGAACAAAGAACTTAATCGGTTTTGTCGCAACGATTAAAAAAGGGATGCCTGGCATCCCTTTTTTAATTCCCTCGCATTGATATTAAAGACCGTGGCTTGTTCGAATCTCGTCCAGTAAACCCCGGGCAGCTTCTTCCACCATATCGAACACACGTTCAAATCCACTCACCCCGCCATAATACGGATCGGGAACTTCTTCAATCGCCAGGTGGGGGGCAAATTCCATGAACATGCGTAAACGGGTTTCATAACCTGGCGGGCATATTTCCGATAGCAAAGTATAATTGTCCTGATCCATCGCCAACACATAATCAAATAGCTCGAAATCCTCCACCGAGACACGCCGGGCACGTAGATCATGTAATTCGATCCCCCGTTGTTCGGCCGTTGCTTGTGCCCGGACGTCAGGCGGATTGCCAACGTGATAGGCATGGGTGCCGGCTGAATCAGTATGAATCGTGGATTCAAGGTCTTCCTGACGAACCAGGTGGCGAAAGACACCTTCAGCGGTTGGGGAACGGCATATATTGCCCATGCAGACAAATAACACTGAGACTTTTTTCATAAAGACAATAATTCCAGCTCGAGTCCGACCAATTCGGGGCTAACTGTATCAAATCCATACTGATTCAGGCAAAGACCAGTGAACTGAAATACACACCACCTTTCAGCCTGCCACCAACGAACGCAGCAACCGGCAAGACCAGACGGGTCGTTTTTCAGCTTCATTTCAGCTTGGCCTGATACTGTCCTCCGCACAAACCAAACGGAGAACAAAGCGTGAGTAAAGATACCAAAATCAAGGTCTGGGATCCGCTGGTCCGGGTCTTCCATTGGTCACTGGTCAGTGCCTTTGTCATTGCCTATCTGACCGAGGAGGATTTTCTCAGCCTGCATGTCTGGGCCGGTTACACCGTCCTGTCGTTGATATTCCTGCGACTGCTCTGGGGCTTCGTCGGGACACATTATGCACGGTTTACGGACTTTGTTTACGCCCCGCAAACCATCAAGCAATTTCTGCTCGACACACTGCGGTTACGGGCCGCGCGTTATCTGGGACACAACCCGGCCGGTGGCGCCATGATCCTCTTGCTCCTGCTGGCACTATTGCTGACGACCCTCTCCGGATTGGCCGTATACGCAGTTGAAGATGCCGCCGGTCCGTTGGCCGGTCTGTTTGCCGGTGGGAATGAATTCTGGGGAGACGTACTTGAAGAATTCCATGAATTCTGGGCGAACTTTACCGTTTTCCTGGTGCTGGTCCATATCGCCGGGGTCATTGTTGAAAGCCTGATCCATGGCGAAAACCTGGTGAGTGCGATGTGGCACGGCTACAAACGCAAGGCAAACTGATCTCAAGAAGGAACCAAAGATGAAATTGAATATAACAATCATTGTTAGTGGCCTGGGATTCATCCTCACATCCCCGGTGCTGGCGGGTGACACGGTAACGACGTTATTGCAGGAGTATCATACCCAGGCAGCACAAACCTTTTCGGCTGATGCCGGGCGGCAATTATGGAACCAGTCCTTTGTTGCTGCTAATGGCGACCAGCGCAGTTGTTCCACCTGCCATACCTCCGATCCTGCACAAGCCGGTAAACATACCCGTACCGGTAAACGCATAGAACCCTTGGCTCCTTCCGTCAATCCGGAACGTCTCACCGAGACACGTGAAATCCGTAAATGGTTGAAGCGGAATTGTAAATGGACACTGGGTCGCGAATGCACCGCCCGGGAAAAAGGGGATTTATTAACTTATCTGAATTCACTTTAACAGAGGTAACTTATGAGACGCTGGATTGTTATGGGCTTGGGCCTGGCTATGGTGGTGACACTCGGCTGGAACATGAATGTCAGCATGGCCGATGAAGACGAATACTGGGAACGTACCCGCGATGTGGCTAGTGTTGAAAATTCACGGTATCAGGAGGAATGCGGGAGTTGTCATATGGCATATCCCCCGGGCTTATTGCCTGGCCGTTCATGGGAAAAAATGATGACGAGCCTGGATGATCATTTCGGTGAAAACGCCGAACTGGATGCGGCCACGGTAACCGAACTTGTACAATTTCTGAGGGACAACAGTGCCGATGCCAGGCCGAGTTATCGTCGTTCCCGCAAGATCATACGTGATCTGTCTGATGAAAACGTACCACTACGCATCACCCAACTCGATTATTTTCGTCATGAACATCGGGAAATTCCGGCGCGCTGGATCACCGGTAATCCGGGAGTTAGTAGTTTGAGCAACTGTAATACCTGTCATCAAAATGCGGAACGCGGCTCATTCAGTGAACGGGAAATAACTATCCCGGGACATGGCCAATGGGATGACTAAACCGGTCAGGCGGCTTATGATACCGATTATGCCTAAATTGCTCTCCAGGGTCTGGCTGCCGGTAATGCTATTATTATTTGGCCACACCGTCTCCGCCAGCGATGATCACGAAACGGCCCGGCATTTAAGTGAGGCCGGGGAGATCCTGCCATTGGAGATGATTCTGGAACAGGCTCAACAGCATCAACCCGGCCGCGTGCTGGAAGTCGAGTTTGAAAAGCAGCATGAGCGATATATTTATGAAATCGAAATTCTGAATCCCAAGGGCGTGGTGTGGGAATTGAAACTCGACGCCCGCACCGGTCAATTGCTGGAACGTGAACAGGAAGACTAGACGTGCGACTGTTACTCGTAGAGGATGACAGTAACCTGACGAGCGTGTTGCGAAAGGACCTGGAAGCGGCGGGGTTTGCGGTGGACATCGCGGATAACGGAATTGATGCCGAATTCATGGGTAATGAAGATATCTATGACATCGTGGTGCTCGATCTGGGCTTGCCCCAACGCAGCGGACTCGAGGTTCTGCAGAACTGGCGCAACAATCACAATCCCGTTCCCGTCCTGGTACTCACCGCGCGCGATGCCTGGCACGAACGGGTTGACGGTTTCAAGGCAGGGGCAGATGACTATCTGGGCAAACCTTTCCATGTTGAAGAACTGGTCGCCAGACTCAATGCCCTCCTGCATCGTGTGCGAGAAAAACCGGGCGGCCTGCTGGATAGCCACGGTCTGTGCCTGGATGAAGATCGACAAACAGTCACAACCCGGGACGGTACCCGTATTCCCTTAACCGGTATCGAGTTTCGTTTGCTGCGTTATTTTCTACTCCATCCTGAGCGCATCCTCTCAAAATCCGTCCTCACCGAGCATGTCTATGACTTTGACTCGGATAAGGACAGTAACGTCATCGAGGTCTATATCAAACGGCTGCGGGAAAAGCTGGGCAAAGACTGTATCCAGACAAAACGGGGACAGGGATACGTATTCAAAGGGCCTGACTGATGCGTTCCCTCCAGGCCCGATTAAGCGTTGGTCTTACGGTAAGCCTGCTGCTTGTGATATTGCTGTCCTGGGTTGCGCTCAGTAATACGATACGGTTTGTTGCAGAAGACTACGTCCTCACGCGCCTGCAATATGACAGCGAACTGTTACTGGCCGCACTGGACTTTGATGCGAATAATGAACCAACACTCGTAGCGAACCGACTTGGCAATGAATATCAACGCGCGTTTTCCGGTCATTATTACCTGATAAACAGTAACGGCAGTCAACTCCGCTCCCGCTCCTTGTGGGACAGCCCGTTATCCAGCCCGCCCCTCGAAGCAGGTATCTCACGCCAACTTCGCCTCACCGGACCACAACAACAGCATTTGCTCGCACTGGTATCCGGCTATTCCAAACAGGGACAGGAGATTACCATCACGGTAGCGGAGGATCTCAGCGAAATCGAAAACGACATCCTGGCATTCCAGTTTCGTTTCACAATTACCGCCATTCTGATTCTTGCCATACTTGTCGGCATTCAATTGTTCATTGTGCGTTCCGCGTTACATCCTCTGAAAAATGCGGGCAGGGAGATACGCGCGCTGGAACATGGCAAATTGCACCAACTAACCCAAAGTGTACCTGCTGAAATTTCACCGCTGGTCAATGAAGTCAACCATCTTCTCAAGGTGCTCGATCAACGCTTGCAGCGTTCCCGAAACGCACTGGGTAATCTGGCCCATGCTTTGAAAAAACCGTTAACCGTAATTCAACAACTGCGATGCAACGACGATGAAACTACAACACAACAAACACTGGAAACACACACCCGGGAAATGCAGCAACTTATCGAGCGTGAATTGCGGCGCGCACGCATCGCAGGCGAAGGACCAACCGG
>JBECLA010000156.1:0-19401 GCA_040235565.1 Thiohalomonadales bacterium
GCCGGCTGCAACATGTCAGTGCTGAATGCGTTGTAGTGCACGACATAATCACTAAATGTCTTGGATTGCTCGGCCCACAAGGGGGTACTGCTCAGGCTGAAACCCAGAGAAAATACAATGCCGAGCAAAAGATGTCTGCTGAACATGGTTTAACCTCCATCCTTCTCTATAGTTGTTATATAAGGAAAGCATAGACCAAGCTGTTGGCAACGTCGCCATTGACATCGCGAGGGAAGCCG
Source organism: Thiohalomonadales bacterium (assembly GCA_040235565.1). Lineage (GTDB taxonomy): Bacteria > Pseudomonadota > Gammaproteobacteria > UBA6429 > Thiohalophilaceae > JAHEIJ01. Next base: position 240 of record JBECLA010000156.1, read on the forward strand.
CTATAGCAATTGCATTGATTTAATCGATCATGCAACCAGAAGAGTCAATCTCAACAAGGGTGGTTCTGGTCAGACGATTGTGTCTAACGGCGTCGAAAGCGGTACAGTGCCACTTCTCCCATCAAATTGGGTAACAGGCGCATGGGCAGACTGGTGCGATGAGCGCGATCGACCACAGTGCGTTCCAGAATATGAAAGGCTTTTTCTGTACACAAGGCTTCAAAATCACGCAAGGTACAAAGATGGATGTTCGGCGTGTTGTACCAGGTGTTGGGCAGCGATGGGGTTACCGGCATATGCCCTGCCAGCAGTTGCAGACGACAGCTCCAGTGGCCGAAGTTAGGAAAGGTGATAATGCCTTCACGTCCGACCCGTAGCATTTCTTCCAGCAAGCGATCCGGGTAATGCACCGCCTGCAAGGTCTGGGACATCACCACATAATCAAACGAGTTGGATTCGAACTCGGTCAGGCCCGCGTCCAGGTCGGTCTGGATAACATTGACTCCCCTGGCGATGGCCTGAACAATTTTGTTTTGATCAATTTCCAGACCGTAGCCACTGACTTGCCGGCTATCACGTAAATGGGCCAGTAAGGTACCGTCACCACAACCCAGATCGAGAATCCGGCTACCGGCGGAGATCCAGTCGGCAATGGTACGAAGTTCCGGTCGCAACATGGTCATGTCAGGCGCCTGCCTTAAGGCGGTTCATATAGGTACTGAACACTTCCAGATAATCCGGGATCGGGATAAGAAACGCATCGTGACCATGATGTGCCTCGATCTCGGCATAGGAGACGTTCTTCTGGCTGTCCAGCAGAGCTTTGACGATTTCCTTGGATCGTTTGGGCGCAAAACGCCAGTCGGAAGTAAAGGATACCACCATGAACTGGGCCTGGGCCCGGGACAGCGCCTGTGCCAGGTCATTGTCATAATCGGCTGCGGGATCAAAGTAGTCGAGCGCCTTGGTCATTAACAGATAGGTATTGGCATCGAATTTTTCCACGAAAGACTGACCCTGGTAGCGGAGGTAACTTTCCACCTGGAAGTCGACATCGAAGCCGAAATTGAGCTTACCCTCGCGCAGGTCACGCCCAAACTTGGAACGCATGGATTCATCCGAGAGATACGTGATGTGTCCCAGCATGCGTGCCAGCATCAGACCCCGGCGTGGAATCACATTGTGTTCATAATAATGGCCCTGGTGAAATTCGGGATCCGACATAATGGCCTGACGGGCAACTTCATTAAAGCCGATATTTTGCGCCGAGAGTTTGGGTGCGGCGGCAATCACCACGCAGTGCCGCAAGCGTTGCGGAAAATCAATGGCCCACTGCATGGCCTGCATACCGCCCAGGCTGCCACCGATTACAGCGGCCCACTGATCAATCCCCAGCGCATCAGCCAGACGGGCCTGACTGCGGACCCAGTCCTTGACGGTCACAATGGGAAAGTCCGGTCCATAGGGTTTATTTTTTGCCGGATTAATGCTCATCGGGCCGGTGCTGCCCTTACAGCCACCCAGATTATTGGCGCTGACGACGAAGAAGTGGTTGGTGTCGATGGGTTTACCCGGACCGATACAGGATTCCCACCAGCCCGGTTTGCGATCCTCCATGCTGTGATATCCCGCGGCATGATGATCGCCGCTCAAGGCGTGACAGATCAAAATCGCGTTAGAGGCATCGGTATTCAGCTCACCATAGGTTTCATACACCAGTTCAAAGCCAGGTAAACTGCGTCCGCAGTCGAGTTCCAGCGGGATATCAAAGGCCAGCTGTTGTGGTTTGATCAGGCCGACCGAGTCGGCGGGTAGTGTATCAGGCATGTGTCGAAGGCAGACAGGCAACGGATCAAGCTGCAAGTCTAAGTGAGAGACACGCGAGGACGCAACCACCCACAGAGATTGGGGTGGCGGCTAAATCATAACGCTGACTTCAGGCGACCTGGGCGTTTTCGGCTTCAGCCGGCGGGACAAAGGAATCCAGCGGCTTATTGAGTGTGTTCATCAACTGGTTAATGTCATCCAGTTGAGTTTTCAGTTTGCGGGCGATCTGTTCGAGCTCGGTGATACGATTTTGCAAGGTATCGCGAGACTCATTAATTTTGCGCAGACTTTCCAGACGTTTCTCCATCTGGTGCTTATGTTCCTTAATCCGCGATACCAGGGGCGCCATGGCCGCCTTGCCCCAGGCCTCGGCTTCCTGATGCGCCTGAAAGAAGGTATTACGGGCGTGGCTGACCATGGAAATGAAGAACTTTTTCACCACAAATGATTGTTCGGTCATGGTCGTAACCGGACTCTTTCGATACGCTTCTGCCTCGTGATACAGGCGTTCGAGATCCCGTCGGTATTTAGCCATACTGAAAAATTTCGGCTTGGTTTCGGTCAGACCGTGTTGCTTGTGGAATTCACGATAGATGGTTTGTAGCAGGGTATTGATCTGATCGGTTTGTTCGCTGGCATTTTTAATTGTTTCAGTAATTATATCGAAAAATTCCTTCATCCCTACTTTCAGACCATGAGTTGTCCAGGTGCCGGACATTTCCTTACGGGTCTTCGCCATCAGGTTATCCAGCTGGGTAAGGCTTAACATTTCGAGCAGGCCGGTGTGTTTTTCACTGAAAACTTTCTTGTTGGACTGAAAGCTTTCCACGCTTTTATGATACGTTGCCTGTTCTTCACGGGTCTTCTTCATCAGGTGACCGATAACATCTTCATTCTTGCCGCTCAGGCTTTGCAGTTCTTTCAATTGCTTGTTGGCGTCAATCAGCCGGGAGGCGACCAGGTCACGTGAACTACGCGCCATAGTGCCGATCTCACCACCAATGTTTTCGCGTACGATAAGCTGTTTTTGCGGCAATATATCCTGCGCCAGGATGGATTCCAGCGCCAGGATATTACTCTTCTCGATCAGTTCCCGATCTGTGCGGATTTTGGCCAGTAAACCTTTCTGCGCCGACACCGGGAAGATATTTGCTTTATTGAGATCAAGCATTTTCGCGACTGACTTGCACTGGGTTTGAATGCTGTTGTTGACGGCATCTTCACCTTTTAATTCGTCCCACAGGGTGTCCACCTTGTTGAGGACCACGATCCGGGAATGCTTGTTGTCGGTACCTAGCGGTTTGACGAAGCTGTTCCACATTTCCAGATCGGACTGGGTGACACCGGTGTCCGCTGCCAGGACGAAAATCACGGCCTGCGCCGCGGGCAACATGTTAATCGTTAATTCCGGTTCATTTCCCAGTGCATTGAGCCCCGGGGTATCAAGAATGGTCAGTCCTTCCTTCAATAAGGGATGAGGGAAACTGATTAGCGCATGGCGCCACATGGGGATTTCCACCATCTCGGCCGCATTGGCGCTGTCAGGTGGTGCCAGGCCCAGTTTGGCCGCAACCGGTGCAGGCACCCGCTTGGTTTTGACAACTTCCTTGAAGGATTCGGCCATTTTTTCCGCCGAATTGGTATCAAGCTGGACAGTGGTCCAGTTGATCGGTTCTTTCTTATGCTCCTGAATGCTGGTGTCTTCGAGCCGGGTTTCAATCGGCAATAAACGAATATAACTCTGGTTTGCTTCCGTGTCGTAAAATAATTCCGTCGGGCACATCGTTGTCCGACCTGCCTCGGAGGGCAGCAGCCGACGGTCATATTCGGAAAAGAAGATGGCATTGATGAGTTCGGTTTTGCCACGGGCGAACTCGGCCACAAAAGCAATAGTGAGTCGATCGGACTTGAGGGTTTCAATCAATTCAAAGATGCGCAACTCAGATTCCGGTGTGCTCATGTTATTGGCGTCCAGCCAGCGCTGATATTTAGTGACGGCTTTGACCAGATCACCGCGCCAGTGTCCATAGGCTTGCATCTGGTCTGTAAAACGATCTGTGGCCATAGAAGTACAATCCGGGTTATGCAATAAAAATTTGAATGTAGCGCCTCAGGCAGGCAAGGGACAATTTCAAAAATGAGAAACAGTACTCATTTCGTTTGTTTTTCCCAAACCCGCACCGTGCGCCATATGTTCCTGTGTTAATAACGGCACTTTGTTCGAGATATTTAATATTCCATGATAAGTTGTTGAATTGATTGTAGGGTACTTCCTGGCATTGCACTAGCAGGCAGCCAACCGGATATGCCCTGGCTATAACCATAGCTATAGCCGATCATCTCAGGAGGGCGGAGGGATAAACGTGGGTATGTGGGTGGGACGTTCAATCCGGAATTGCTTATGGCGACCTTGTTTACCGGCGGTTAATGTAATCTGACTGCGGCTGACACCGAATACTTTCGCCAGGAATTTGCACAGATGGTCATTGGCCTTCCCCTCGATGGGTGGGGCGGTGATCCGGATTTTCAGACTATCGCCATGGGTACCGACGATTTCGTCCCGACTGGCGCGGGGCTGGACATAGATTCGAAGAAGAAGCGTTTCATTTTGCCAGGAGCAAAAGGCGTCGCTCATCTTCTTAACGCCAACTGCTGGCCATAGGCCAGACTGGCGGCCCAATCCTGCAGCGGATGGATCAGCAGCAATATCATGAGATAGAGCACGATCATGACAACCATGGGTGATAAATCCAGGCCACCCATCGGTGGTAACAGGCGTCGGGCGGGTCGTAACAAGGGGGCGGTAATCTGATAGAGCAGATTGGCAACCGGGTTATAGCCTCCCTGGCTAATCCAGCTCAGGATCGCGAGGACGAAAACACTGAACAGCAGTACATAGATCAACAACTTTAATATTTCCACCAGGGCAAGCGCAATCATCCCGGGTAACGTCGGCAGTGGCAGGTTGGCCACCACACTCAACAGCAATAGTTCGACAATCACAACGACGAGCAACAGTACCAGCGAGGCGATATCCATGCCGGCGAGACCGGGAATAATCCGTCGCAAGGGTCGCAGGGGCAGGTTGGTGGCTTTGACAATGAACTGGGATATGGGGTTATAAAAGTCGGCCCGTACCAGTTGCAACAGAAAACGCAGCAGAATAATGACTTCATAAATGCCGAACAGGGTCTGAATCAGAAACACGCCGGCATTGCTCAGATATCCCATTTTGTCCCCTTACTTGCCCAGTTGATCGGCCAGTTCCTGCGCCCGGTCCCGCGCCGCACGTAATGCCTTGTTAAAGATATCTTCCAGGCCTTCCTGTTGCAGGACCTGAATAGCACGTTCGGTGGTGCCACCGGGGGAGGTTACATTTTGCCGCAACACCGCCGGATCTTCTTCGATCTCCAGCGCCAGTTTGGCGGCACCGAATGCGGTCTGCAGGGTGAGCAGCCGCGCGGTTTCCGCGGCTAATCCCAGTTCTTGCCCGGCTTTTTCCATCGCCTCCATGACCAGGAACAGATAGGCCGGGCCGCTGCCGGAGAGGGCGGTGACCGCGTCCATCTGGTTTTCATCTTCGACCCATTGCACCAGTCCGGCGGCCCGCATAATCGATTCCGCCAGATCCCGTTGGGCCTCGTTCACCTGGGGCGTGGCGAACAAAGCGGTGGCGCCACTTTGAACCAGGGCAGGGGTATTGGGCATAGCGCGGACAATCGGGGTATCGTTACCCAGCCACGAACCCAAAGAGGACGTGCGTATTCCTGCCGCCACCGTCAGGATCAACTGGTGCTGCCGGTGGCCCGTGCGCAACCGGGTTGCCACCTCTTTCAATACCTGCGGTTTGACGGCCAGGACCACCACATCGCATTGGTCTGCAATCTGCTGGTTGTCAGCGGTGGCGTCAATGCCGAAGTCGGATTCCAGGGCGGTACGAATGGACTCATTCGGATCGGCGACACTCAGGGCATCGGCGGGGTAGCCGGCACGGACCAGACCGCCTATGAGACTGCGGGCCATATTGCCGCCGCCGATAAAACCGATGGTGTGTTTGTGCTTGTTCATAGATTGCGTACGTTACCCTCTGTCCGGTTCGGGTTCAATTCTGTTGACGGTTTTATTCCTCAGTGGCAGTTTTGGCACGTGTTCCAAATATCGCCGTGCCGATGCGCACCAGGGTGGCGCCTTCCGCAATCGCGGCCTCCAGATCGTTGCTCATGCCCATTGACAGGGTATCCAGATCAAACCCGGTAGCATTGAGTTGTTCAAGCAACTGGCGGAGTCGGGCAAAGGGTTGGCGTTGCTGGGCCTCATCCGTCGCCGGGGCGGGGATGGTCATCAGGCCTCGCAAGCGAAGGTGGGGGAGTTGCGCCACGGCTGCCGCCAGTTCTGGCGTTTGTGCCGGGGAAACTCCGCCCTTGCTCGCCTCGCCGGAAGTATTGACCTGGAGACACACATTCAGGGGAGGCAACTCCGCGGGACGTTGTTCGTTCAGACGTTGGGCAATTTTGAGTCGATCCACGCCATGCACCCAGGCAAAATGACTGGCGATCTGGCGGGTTTTGTTTGACTGGACCGGACCGATGAAATGCCATTCCGCCCGTTCACCAATGGCCGCGATTTTTGGCATGGCATCCTGCAGATAACTTTCCCCGAAAGCCCGCTGGCCCGCCGCAAGCGCGGCCTCCAGATCTGCAACCGGCCGGGTTTTGCTGACGGCAAGCAGCTGGATGCTGTTCGGATCGCGCGCCACCGTGGCGGCAGCCTGGCGAATGCGCATCCGTACCTGGGCCAATCGATCCGCTATTGTGCTCATTGTGTCTCTCGCCTAAGCTGTTGGTGCTTTAGAAAATCCGGGAATAACCGATAAACGAATGCATTGATGCACCAACTATAACAACGATGATATTTAGAGTAACCACCGATGGACATCACCGAATTACTGGCTTTCAGCGTCAAGAATAACGCTTCTGACCTCCACCTTTCTGCGGGTTTGCCGCCAATGATTCGCGTCGACGGAGATGTGCGACGGATCAATATACCGGAACTGGATCACAAGACGGTGCATTCACTGGTGTACGACATCATGAATGACAAGCAGCGGAAGGATTATGAAGAATTCCTGGAGACGGACTTCTCGTTTGAAATTCCCGATCTGGCCCGTTTTCGAGTCAACGCCTTCAATCATAATCGCGGTGCCGGGGCGGTATTTCGAACCATTCCTTCCAAGATCCTGACGCTGGAGGAACTCAATACCCCGGCGGTATTCCGGGACATTTCCGATAATCCACGCGGAATCGTGTTGGTGACAGGACCAACGGGTTCAGGGAAATCCACCACCCTGGCGGCAATGATTGATTACAAGAATGACAACGAATATGGTCATATACTGACCATCGAAGATCCGATCGAATTTGTGCATCAGAGTAAAAAGTGCCTGGTGAACCAGCGTGAGGTCCATCGTGACACCCTGGGGTTTTCCGAGGCCTTGCGTTCTGCCCTGCGTGAAGACCCGGACATCATCCTGGTGGGTGAATTGCGTGATCTGGAAACCATTCGCCTGGCATTGACCGCGGCGGAAACCGGCCACCTGGTATTTGGCACGTTGCACACCAGCTCAGCGGCCAAGACCATTGACCGTATCATTGACGTGTTCCCGGCGGCGGAGAAGGATATGGTTCGTTCCATGTTGTCGGAATCGCTGCGGGCAGTGATTGCCCAGACGCTGATGAAACGCATTGGCGGAGGCCGGGTGGCCGCGCATGAGATCATGGTTGGCACGCCGGCGATTCGTAACCTGATTCGTGAAGACAAGGTGGCCCAGATGTATTCCGCGATTCAGACCGGTCAGGCACAGGGGATGCAGACCCTCGATCAGAACTTGCAGGACCTGGTTGCACGTGGTGTGGTGAGCAAGCAGGAAGCCCGCCTGCGGGCCGCCAATAAGGACAACTTCAACTAATTCCAAGCAAGAGAAGGTGTTATGGATTTTGATTCGTTACTGAAACTCATGGTGCACAAGAATGCCTCGGACATGTTTATCACGGCAGGGGTGGCACCCAGTCTCAAGATCAATGGTCGCATTACACCGGTGACCCAGGCCACCTTGACGCCGCAACAGGCAGGCGAAATCGTCAACAGCATCATGACGCCGGCACAGCGCGAAGAGTTTGCCAATCATAGTGAATGTAACTTCGCGATCTCGGCCTCCGGTATCGGCCGCTTTCGTGTCAGTGCCTTTCGCCAACGTAATCACGCCGGGATGGTGTTGCGTAAGATCGAAACCACGATTCCCAAAATCGAGGATCTGGGATTGCCATCGATCATCAAGGATCTGGCCATGACCAAGCGTGGTCTGGTGATTTTTGTTGGCGCGACCGGCTCCGGTAAATCCACTTCACTGGCGGCGATGATCGGTTATCGTAACAAGAACAGTACCGGCCATATCATCAGTATCGAGGATCCGATTGAATATATTCATAACCACCAGGGTTGTATCGTCACGCAGCGCGAAGTGGGCCTGGACACGGAGAGCTTTGAAACCGCACTGAAGAATACCCTGCGACAGGCCCCGGATGTCATTCTGATTGGTGAGATTCGTACCCGGGAAACCATGGACCATGCCATCGCTTTCGCCGAAACCGGTCATCTTTGTCTGGCCACACTGCATGCCAATAATGCCAACCAGGCGATGGACCGGATCATCAACTTTTTCCCGGAAGACCGGCGTAACCAGCTGTTAATGGACTTGTCATTGAACATGAAGGGCTTCGTGGCCCAGCAGTTGATTCCGACGCCCGATGGCCAGGGGCGTGTCGTGGCGGTGGAAGTATTGATCAACACCCCGTTGATGGCCGACTTGATCCGCAAGGGTGAAGTCCACCAGATGAAACCGTTAATGGCCAAGTCCAACCAGCAAGGGATGAAGACCTTTGACCAGGCCCTGTACGAACTGTATCGCAATGGTGATATTACCTACGAGGACGCCATTAACCATGCGGATTCGGCCAATGAACTACGCCTGATGATTAAACTGGGAGAAACCAAGGGAGCGGATGTGGAATCCATGACGGCATCCCTGGAAGGCATTACCCTGCAGGAATCAGAATGACAACCACCGTATAATTTTTTTCTTGGACAACCCGCTGCGTGCGGGTTGTTTGTTGGCTCAGGGATCTCTGATCAAGTCTCATTTTGCCACTCCGGCGAATGTCGGGGTCCACTTAACTCAATCACATTCCTGGATCCGCTTTTGTCAGGCTTGTTTAATCAGGTTGTATCAGCCAAAAACCCGGCGGGCATCGAAAACCGGTCCATCCACACAAACCCGCTGCATGGCCGGTCCGTTATCGGTCTGAACTTCCACCACACAGCCGGCACAACCACCAACGGCACAGGCCATGAATTCTTCCAGTGATACCTGGCAGGGCAGGGCATATTCCCGGGCTAACCCGGCAACGGCTTCCAGCATGGGGTGCGGTCCGCAGGCGAAGACCTCGACTTGTTGACGCTGATCTTCCGTCAGCGTATCCAGCCACAAGCGGGCGAGATCGGTGACATAGCCTTCGAAACAGCCGGCATAGCCCTGGGTACTGGCGAGGCGACAGGGAACTTGCCAGTCCTCCATTAATGGCATGGTGGCGACCACGCCGGCCGGCATGCCGGGGATCAGGAATTCAGAAGGCTTGGCGCTAAACGGAAACGGGACTTCGGAACCGAGGATCATGAAAGGGGAAAAATCCGCCTGTTGTTGACGAATCGTGTCAGCCACAAACACCATCGGCGGCATGCCAACCCCGCCGCCAATCAATAGGGGCCGTGGTCGGTCCGAATGCAATTCGAAGGGTTTCCCGATGGGACCTAGGATGCTGAGTTGTTCCCCCACCTGGCGTTTCGCCAGCAGCGCAGTCCCTTCACCAAAGGCTTTATAAAGGAATTCCATTTCGCCGTTTTGGGGCAAGACGCGCATGATGGATATCGGGCGACGCATGGGGCGCTGCGGGTCGCAGGTGATATGGGCGAAGCTGCCGGCCTTGGCGCGTTGAGCGATGGTGGGAGCACGCACGCGCAAGATATATTGCTCCCCTGCAAATGCCTGGTGCGCAAGAATTTCTGCCTGTTCGAGAAAGATGGTATTGCGATGTGGTTTCATGACTACCGTCGCTGTAGGTCAATCATATTTAATAATCATCGGGTAACACGGCAGGAGAAATAAATTCGTTTCCGGCTATCCACTTGAGCAGTAAACCAGTTTACCTTCCAGCAGGGTATGGGTCACCTTGCCGGTTAATTCCCAACCGGCGAAAGGCGTATTTTTACCGACACTGACTAATTGCTCCGGGATCACCGTCCAGTGTTGTTCGGGATCGAAGATGCAGACATCGGCCCGGGCGCCAATGGCGAGGGTACCGCTGTCGGCAAGGTTCAGAATCCGCGCCGGTTCGCAGGTCAGCTTGGCGACCATGTCCGGCAATGGCACAAGGCCTTCCTTGACCAGACGCAATGCCAGCGATAACAGGGTTTCGAGTCCACTAATGCCCGGTTCGGTATCCGCAAAGGGAGCTAGTTTGGCATCGGCATCATGGGGTTGATGATCCGAACTGATGGCACTGATGCAACCATTGGCGAGCCCCGCCCGCAAGCCTTCCTGATCCCGTTGGGTGCGCAACGGTGGTAGCACATGGCACTGGCTGTTGAAGAAACCGATGTCCATCTCGGTCAAATGCAGGTGATGCGGTGTAACACCCATGGTGACCGGCAGGCCGTCGTGCTTGGCGCGGGCGATCATTTGCACGGAATGGGCGGTGGAGAGGTGGCAGAAATGCGCGCGTACGCCGGTTTGTTCAATGAGCATCAGTTCCCGGGCCACCGCGACGGTCTCGGCCGCTTCAGGCACGCCCGGTAGACCCAGGCGGGTACTGATCATGCCTTCGTGGGCACAGCCTCCCTGGGACAGGCTGGGGTCCTCGGCATGGAGGAAGACGGGCAAATCGCAACTTGCCGCATATTCCATGGCCCGGCGCATGACCCGCGTTTGCGTCACGGGATAACAGGCATTGCTGACGGCGATACATTTACCCTGCAGGTGTAACAGTGCCATTTCCGCCAGTTGTTCGCCCTTTAATCCCGTGGTCAGTGCGCCGAGCGGCAGGACGCGCGCGAAACCGGCATCACTGGCATGGCGGGTGATCAGCTCCGCCACCGCCGGGGTTTCAATGATCGGGTTGGTGTCGGGGGGAACGCAGAGGGTGGTGATCCCGCCCGCAGCGGCGGCACGGGTTTCGCTGGCAATCGTGCCTTTGTGTTCCTGCCCGGGTTCACGCAGGCGGGCAGAAAGATCGATCAGGCCGGGGATGACAATCTGGCCAGTGGCGTCGATTGTCTGATCCGCCTCGAAACCATCGGGCTTCGCCCCGTGGCCGAGTATTCGGCCGTCAGCGAGATACAGGTCGCTGATCGTATCGAGGTTCTGTGCCGGGTCTAGCAGGCGGCCATTCTGGATTACAGTGCGCATATCAGCTGCCCTCTTCTCCTTGCGGGGCGCGCCCGAGCACCAGTGACATCACCGCCATGCGGACCGCGATGCCGTTGGTGACCTGCTCCAGAATGACGGATTGAGGGCCATCGGCAACGGCCGAATCAATTTCGACCCCCCGGTTGATGGGGCCGGGGTGCATGACAATGGCATCGGGTTTGGCCAGCGCCAGCTTGGATTCGGTCAGGCCGTAACGGGTAAAGTATTCATGTTCACTGGGCAACAAGGCGCCTTCCATCCGCTCGCGTTGCAAACGCAGCATGATGACCACATCAACATCCTGTAAACCCTCCTCGATAGAGTGATGGATATGAACGCCAAGGTTAGCGGCTTCCGGTGGGATCAGGGTTTGTGGGCCAATCACTCTGACTTCCGGCACACCAAGCGTGTTGAGGGCATGGATTTCCGATCGGGCTACGCGGGAGTGTTTGATATCACCGACAATCGCCACACGCAGTGCCGTCAGATCCGGCTTGTGGCGCCGAATGGTGAAGGCGTCCAGCATGGCCTGGGTAGGGTGGGCATGCCAGCCATCTCCGGCGTTAATCACGCTGATGTGAGGCGCAACATGTTCGGCAATAAAGTGGGCGGCACCACTCTGGTTATGCCGTACCACGAACATGTCACAATACATCGCCTCGAGATTCCGTAACATATCCAGCAGCGTTTCTCCTTTGCTGGTGGACGAGGTACTGATGTTGATGTTCTGGACGTCCGCGGAAAGGCGTTTGGCAGCAAGTTCAAAAGTGGTGCGCGTGCGTGTGCTTGGCTCAAAAAACAGGTTGACGATGGTCTTACCCCGTAGCAGAGGCACTTTTTTTACCTGCTGGGTGCCGACGGTAGCAAAGTTTTCGGCAATATCGAGAATTTCGGTCAGTACCTTGCGAGGCAAACCTTCAATATCGATAAAGTGACGTAAGCGTCCTTCCGTATCGAATTGAAGATTATGGTTTTTCATAGTTCGCTAAGGACGGTGAGTTGCAATGGTTCGGGGCCGGTCAATTTGACATGCTCGCCGACCTGCAATGTCATGGTTTCGCCGACAATGTCTGCGCAGATGGGCAATTCCTTGCCACCGCGATCAATCAGGCATGCCAGCATGACGGAGGCCGGCCGGCCGTAGTCAAAGATCTCATTCAATGCGGCACGGATAGTACGACCGGTGTGGAGCACATCGTCCACCAGAATGATGTGTCGATCTTCAACTTCAAACGGCAGGTTTGAAGGCTGCACCTGGGGATGCATGCCAATACGGGTGAAATCGTCGCGGTAGAAACTGATATTCAGGGTGCCAAGGGGATCGGTCAGGGCAAGCTGGCGGTGCAGGGCCTGGGCAACCCAGACGCCACCGGTATGGATGCCTATCATGAGCGGGTCGGAAACAGATCGTGATGCGAGGAGGGATTGCAGCTCGCTGGCCATCTGGCCCAGCAGTTGATTGACATCACGGCTGTCGGGCATACGGAATTCTTTTTTCCTGTTATTCGTTACGGTGTTGGTCCAGCCAGCTCTGTAAAATGAGTGCCGCGGCCAGGGCGTCGATGTCGGTTTTCACGTGTTTCCCCTTGCGTTGTGCCAACTCGGATTCAGCCTCATGGGAAGTCAGACGCTCATCCATCATTTCGACAGGCAGATTGTAACGCCCTTTGAGCTGATTACCAAAGCGTTGCGCCCTGGCCGTCAGCGCCTGGGTGGAGCCATCAAGATGCAAGGGTAAGCCGACGACCAGTTTATCGGGTTGCCATTCCGCGATCAGTTTCCCGATGGCCTGCCAGTCCGGCGTTTCGTTTGTGTTAGGCAGGGTGGTTAAGGGGGTGACAGAGTGGGTGACCGCCTGTCCGACTGCCACCCCGATGCGTTTGGTCCCGTAGTCAAAACCAAGCAAGGTCAGGCTCACGCGTGGCCCACATCGCTGGATATCAGATTGAGTTCCACTCCGAGATGGGCGGCGGCCGCTGTCCAGCGGGATTCGGCCGGGGTGTCGAAGATAATCGGCAGATCAGCCGGGCCATTCAGCCAGGCGTTAGCGGCGAGTTCTTCTTCCAGTTGGCCTTCGCCCCAGCCGGCATAACCGAGCATGATGAGATATTTTTCCGGGCCGATTCCCTCAGCGATGGCTTCAAGAATGTCCTGTGACATGGTCAGGGCAACATTCGGGGCAATCTGCATACTGTTGTCCCATTCGCCGACAGGCTGATGCAGGACAAAGCCGCGATCAGTCTGTACCGGTCCCCCCTGATAAATGGGGATATGGGTGGTATCGGCCTCATTAACCTCGATATTGAGCTGTTCGGCCAATTCACCGAGCGTCAGATCAGTCGGGCGATTGATGACCAGACCCATGGCGCCGGCCGGGCTGTGTTCACACATGTAGGTGACTGTGTGAAAGAAATTGGGATCGGCCAGGGTGGGCATGGCAATCAGAAACTGGCCGGTGAGCTGAGTGGAATGTGCCATAGCACTAAGTATCCGACAGTGACTGATAGCTGGCAAGGCCGTCATTGGGCATGGGTCATCAGCCCGCCACCGCTCTGGAATTGCCAGACACGTGGGATATGCAGAATATCCGTATCTTCCAGTATGTCTTCACTCAGAGGCGGATAGGGTGCGGCCAGTCTGACGATACGCATGGCAGCCTGATCGAGTATTTCATGTCCCGAAGAGCGCAATACCCGGACCGAATGCAGTGAGCCGTCGGGATTGATGGCGACGTCCATTAACAGGGCACCACTGATACCGCGCTGTACGGCCTTTTCCGGGTAATTCAAGTTTCCAATTCGTTCTACCTTGGCGCGCCAGGCATCCATGTAACTGGCAAAACGGAATTCGCGGGCATTGGCCCCGCGCACATAAGTCTGACGCGGTGTCACGGCATAACTCTTTTTGATTTCTTCAATTTTGGCACTGAGACGGGCAATCTCCTGACTGCGCTCGAATAACTGGGCGGCGCTGACCTTTTCGGGCGGGATCGGCAGCGGATCATGCTGGGGTTGGCTGACTTCCTTGCGTTTCGCCTTGTCCGCGGTCATCAGTTCCTGTTGTTCCTGTTTCAGCGGTACCGGTGGCGGTGCCAGGGCGCGGACACTGGCGGGAGCAATGCCTTGTTCCTGGGTCGGGGTGGTGTTGGAAAAAGGACTGCTGTCCCGGACTTTTTCCTCCACGTTACCGCCACCCAGCTGGTTGGCCTGGGCAAGATAGTCTGCATCTTCCGGGGCTTCTTCGGCGCGATTATGAACCAGGGTGATCTCCATGGTTGACAGGCTGTCCAGATTATCCTCATCCACCAGATTGAAACTGACACCGAGAATGATGATGGCATGCATTGCCAGGGCAAAAAACACCGTGAGGCTGAAACGGTCACTGGAACTGACGGCGATGGGTGCGGCTTGAACGGTACTGGTCATAGGGCAACGAAAATTAGCTTAACCACAATTATACTGATTACGGTGCGGGTTGATCAGCTCGGGTAAACACTATTTCATTGTGCAACGGGTTGGTTACCCGGCTGTCTGGCGCGGTATCGCGTCAACTCCTGCTGCAACCAGTCGCGGCTATAGAATAATTGTCCCCGGCAGCGTACCTGATAACGTTTTCCGGAGATACTGCTCTTGCTGGCAATGCGCTCGATAAATTGCTCGGCGCTATCGACCCAACGTCTGGCGTAGTCGTATTTGGTTTGCAAGTGCTCGCGTGCTTCTTTCGCCGGGTACTCGCTGTTATTACGGATAAAAATACAATCCGATTGACTGATGAATTCCAACAAGTGCTGAATTTCTTTCTCGCTGGTCGGGGTCGCCTGGCTGACGGGCAACCACCCTATCGGTAGCAGCAGGGAAATCAACAGGTACTTAAGGACTTTTTGCATAGTGTTCCTGGTCGGGCTCGCCGAGTTTGAACGTCACCACCAGCGGATTGTGATCGGAAGAGGAGACACGGGGTGAAGCGGCAGCAACCAGTTTCAGCCCGCGATAATAAACGTGATCGATCGGGTTGCCGAAAATCGTGATTCGATAGTGGCTCGCATAGTCCACCTTTTGTAAGGAAAGTTCCTTGCTTAATTGATCCAGCAGTAATTGGCGATCTTTCCGCCAGGTATTGAAATCACCGGCCAGGATAATTGGTCCCTGGTGGTGGCGAAGTACTTTGCCGAGCGCCCTGAATTGTGCCCGGTAAGCAGCCAGCCCCAGGCTGAAATTTATGCCATGGACATTGGCGACCAGTAAACGCTGGTGTTGACCGGCCAATGTATAGGTACTGAGCAGAATCGTTTTGGGAACCCGAATCAGGGGTTCCCGGGTATATAACGCGCAATGCCGGCTTGATGGGACTCGTGCCGCGGTTAATACCCCGGTCGCATTCGCCTGGTAATAAAAGGCCGTGGTCATCAGCCAGTGATAAGTGGAATCCGCCAGGACGGCATCGAGTGCCTCATCCATGTGCGCTTCCTGCAGGATCAACAGGTCCTTATCGTGACTGAGCTGCTGAAAATCAGATAACCAGTTGGGCCGGGATTGTTTATAGATATTCCAGGTCAGGAGGGTGATGCGTGCTGGTGAAAGCCCGCTCTGGGCGACTTCCGTGACAACCGGCATTGCTGAATCAGTTTCACATTCCGCTGCCGTGGCTCGGGCGTCATATGTCGTCGAATAAACAAGCGTCGGCTGTGACGGAATATGCAGGCAGCCACTTAACACAATGCTGGCGACTGCAAGGCAAAACCAGTAGGGGTGACAGGAAAAGAACGACGTGGGCACTTTAGCGGACTATATGTTATTGCTAAATACAGTTGTCATTGGGTATCGAGTTAAACCGGTTCATCAGAACACACAGTTGCATCATGATGACGCCGAAGCACCGTAATTCAGCAGGATATCCATGAGATGGAAACCACCACATTAGCTGCTGAGCTTGGCCTCGATGCTGTCCATCAGCTGGCCACCGATATCCAGCTTGTATTGCTCATCCAGTTCGCGGATACAGGTCTGGCTGGTGACATTGATTTCCGTCAGGTAATCGCCGATCACATCCAGGCCGACGAATAATAGGCGTTTTTGTTTTAATACCGGTGCAACCTGTTCACAGATCCAGTGATCCCGTTCTGATAGCGTGACCCCGACCCCACGTCCACCGACTGCCAGATTGGCCCGGGTTTCCCCTTCGGCCGGTACGCGTGCCAGGGCATAAGGGATGGGTTTACCGTCAATCAGCAAAATGCGTTTGTCACCATCACGAATCTCGGGAATAAACCGTTGCGCCATGATTTGTCGTTGGCCATGACGGGTCAGGGTTTCAATGATCACACCGGTATTGAGATCAGCTTGTTGTAAACGAAAAATGGAGGTGCCCCCCATGCTGTCCAGCGGCTTGAGAATGATGTCGCCGTGTTCGGCCAGAAACGCGCGGATCAAATCCGCCCGACAGGTTACGAGGGTGGCCGGCGTGCATTGCGGAAACCAGGCGGTATAAAGTTTTTCATTGGCATCGCGCAGACTTTGCGGTTTATTCACCACCAGGACACCGGCTGATTCCGCCATTTCCAGCAAGTAAGTACTGTAGATGTAATCCATATCAAAGGGGGGGTCCTTGCGCATCAGAATCACATCCAGCTCGCTGAGTGGTGTGGCAACGGCTTCCCCCAGGGTATACCAGCCGGTGGGGTCCGCCTCAACTTGCAATGGCCGCATTAACCCCCGCGCCTCACCTTCCGCCAGATACAGATCCGCCTGTTCCAGGTAAAACAATGTCCAGCCACGTATTTGTGCGGCCAGTAACATGGCCAGGGTACTGTCCTTTTTATACTGAATGGACCCAATCGGGTCCATGATGACGCCAAGCTTGATAGACATGAGGTGGATTATTCTGACGCGGCAATTTCCCGGGCAGCGGCGAGCAGTGCCAGGCGAGCGATGACACCATAAGCATAAAAACGGTTGGGATTGGCATCCGGGGCTTTACTGCTATCCGGGGTGATACAGGTTTCGGCAAAGGCCAGGGGTTCGAAATGCATCCCGGGGGCATTCAGGTTCTCGTTCGGTCCGCGCGCCGTATGGACCCGGTAGAATCCCCCCACCACAAAATGATCCAGCATATATACGACCGGTTCGGCCACGGCCTGCTTGTCACCCCAGGTTTCAAAGGTATAGATGCCCTCCTGCATGATGACCTGCGTGACCGCCTGGCCTCCCTTGCTGGCGGACATGCGGGTCCGCTGCTTGCGGTTTAATTCCAACAGCTCATCCGCAGAGTGAACCGTCATAATGCCCATGCCATAGGTACCGGCATCCGCCTTGACGATTACAAAGGGTGCTTTATCGATGCCGTATGCATCATATTTTTTCTGAATATCTGTCAACAGCCGGGTCACATTTTTCCGTAAACAGTCCTCACCTTCCCGCTTCATGAAATTGATTTCGCCGCAGTTACGGAACAGGGGGTCAATTAGCCACGGGTCGATATTCACCAAGGTGGCAAATTCACTGGCAATCCGGCGATAGTGGGCGAAATGTTCCGACTTCAGCCGGTTACTCCAGCCCAGTTCCAGCGGCGGGAGGACAGTTTGCTCGAGATTTTCGAGAATATCGGGACGCCCGGATGACAGGTCATTATTGAGCAGCACCACACAGGGATTAAAGCCATCCAGTTGCAGACGGTTGCCATGCCGCTGTATCGGCTCCAGGATGACTTGCTTGCCGGAGGGCAAATCAATGCACTGATTTTGCTCAAGATCGGGCAGCAAAGAGCCGATACGTACCTCAAAGCCGGCTTTGCTAACGATTTCCTGCAAGGTGGCTACGCTCTCGAGATAAAACAGATTTCGAGTGTGGCTTTCAGGGATCAGCATGATTTTCGCGGCTTGCGGACACGCATGTTCAATCCCGGACTGGACAGCGTGGATACACAGTGGCATGAAGGCGGGATTGAGATTATTAAACCCCGCCGGGAACAGATTGGTATCCACGGGGGCAAGCTTGAAGCCCGCGTTACGCAGGTCAACCGAAGCATAGAAGGGTGCCGGCGATTTGAGCCACTCGCTGCGAAACCAGGTCTCGATTTGGGCCTGGCTGTCCAGTAAGTGACTTTCGATATCACGCAGCGGGCCTGACAGGGCTGTGGTCAGGTGGGGAACGGCATGGAGATGTTCGACGCTCATAATGGGTTGATGTCCCGGTTAATGTGGCATTGATAATACTAACCCAGCTTCGACTTTTTTTGCGGCAGTTCCAGGTGATATAGACAACAAATAGAGATAATGTTGTTCATCAAATGGACAGCGATATTGAGGCCAGCGATTCCGGGCTTGGATGAGTACAATAATTGAATAGTATTATGAAATAAAATGTTCTATAAAATATAGACTTATAGATTGTTTTTAAAAACTATGTTAAATAATCATACGGTCAGGGTTGATGGTTGCAATTGCGCCGCCAACGGATGGGCGGAAATAAAAAATAGATAAATCAGGTGCTTAAAAGTGCTAGCAGAGAAACCTATGGATGATTTGTACCAGGGTCTGAAGGTGATGGTGATTGATGACAGCAAGACCATTCGCCGCACGGCTGAGACCCTATTGAAAAAAGTCGGTTGTGACGTCATTACCGCCTCGGATGGGTTTGAGGCCCTGTCCAAAATTGCCGACACTCAACCTGACATTATTTTTGTGGATATTATGATGCCGCGTCTGGATGGCTACCAAACGACGGCGCTGATCAAGAACAACAAGGTGTTCAAAACCACGCCGGTCGTGATGTTGTCCAGCAAGGATGGGTTGTTTGATCGGGCCCGCGGCCGCATCGTCGG